>JAFAPB010000029.1 GCA_019247335.1 Candidatus Kaiserbacteria bacterium | reverse complement strand
CGCGTCCCGTCAGAAAGGTATGCGTGCGCGATCTTTTTATTCTTTATCTCCGCCTTGAGGGTTTCCGTCACCTGCTCCTGTCCGCGCACTTCGCTCCATCCTTTGGGTCGATACTCGCGATAGAGGGTGGTATGGCGGGCGTCTTTCATAGCGGCAGTATACATAAAAAAGCGGGGTCGACGGAACAAGGTCCGTCGACCACGGGACCGGCATTCAACCGGTCTTTCGCAGCGCGCCGCCATCCTTCAACTGCGACGCGAAATCGGGATTCGCATGGCAGTAGCCCGCGACGATGGTGCGATCCCGGTTCATCGCTCGCGCGAGCCCGGCGATCGTTCGCTCTCCAGGCGGAAGCCCTTTGAGGGCCACATCGTAGGCTTCGCGCACCTTCCGAGCGCGTTCAGCTTCAGCGTCGACTGCGTTCGTGCGCGCCTTTCCCCTGACGGTCCGCTCGCCGAAAACCGAGCGCTCGGCATCTTCGCCGATACAGGCGACTCGAATGCGCTTTAGCTGTTCCGATGTGAGCGTATTGAAGAAGGCGTCGATATAATACGCGGTCTGCAGGTCGCCGAGTTCGCGCGCGACCGCGTTGATGAACGGCTTCCGCCAGTATCGGGGAACCACCGTGCCCGTCGCACCGAACACGCGTGCCTTTTCGATCAGGGTGGCGATGCGGTCAGCTTCCGACGCGCCGAGCCTTTCGTAGACCTCACTAGCTTTCATTCTCAAACTCCAGGCTATTGCCCCACTTGCGCCACTATATGCCGAGTTCCGCGGCAAGCAATGATTTCGCTTCATTAAGCGACGCGGCGTCCATCAGCTGCATGCGTAACTCCTTCGCGTTATCCCAGCCGGAGATGTACGCTTTGAAATGCTTTTTCATCAGTGCATCGTTCACGAACCCCGACATATGTTCCTGAAAGAGTCCGATGTGCTCTATGAGCGCCCGGATGTGCTCTTCGCGCGTCGGCGATGTATCGCGATCTGCAAAGAGCCACGGATTGCCGTAGATCGCGCGGCCGAGCATGACGCCGTCGCACCCGGTCGCTGCAGCTTTATTGCTCGCGTCCTTTAAATCAACTACATCACCATTGCCGACGATGAGCGTTTTTGATTTGAGTGAATCGCGAATTTTGACCGCGGCTGCCACTCGTTCCCAGCGCGCCGGTACGGCCGACATCTCTTTGCGCGTACGCGCATGGATAGTGACGACGGCCGGCTCTTCGGCGAGCAATTCAGGCAGCCATGTATCAAGCTCGTCCTCGTGATAGCCGAGACGCGTTTTGACCGAGACCGGAAGGTCTCCTGCCCCGCGCGTCGTCGCGCGAATGATCTCCCGCGCTCGCGCGGGATCTTTGATGAGCGCCGCACCGCAATGCTGATTCACGACTTCGTTCACCGGACATCCCATATTGATATCGACGCCGTCAAAGCCGAGCTCGCGCGCGATCGCAGCTCCCTGTTCCATGTATTGCGGCGACGAAGAAAAAAGTTGCGCGACGATCGGCCGCTCGGCTTCGGAGTATTCGAGACCCTTGCGGAGATTCCGCTGCCCTTTCTCATCCGCGAGCGCGAGCCCATCGGCGGAGGTAAATTCCGTGAAAAAAACGTGCGGCTTCCCGTATTTCGCGATGAGGCGGCGAAATGCCGCGTCGGTCACGTCTTCCATCGGCGCGAGCGCGAAAAACGGCCGCGGCAGATCCTGCCAGAAATTGCGCATGCGCCGAAGATACCACGCCTATTCCTGCGGCGCAGCCGTCTGATCCTCGCCCTGCAGCTTGTAGTACACGCGATCGCCGAAGCGCAGATCGATATATTCGATGTTCTGCGCACTGCGGAGCGCATCAGAAGAAAGGATGAGCAGCAGATTGCGCGAGAGCTGATCGGCATCTTCGCCGAAGGAAGCCTTTAAATAGTAGCCTTCCCGCAAATAGACGAAGAAGTCTTGGTCGTTGTCGATCTTCGCGCCGGTCGCGACATGCCCGTTATTACCGAGCAGTTTTATAAGCGCAAGGATGCCGGGCAAATGTCCCGGCGCGAAGGTCTTCCCGATCGACTCGCCGTCGATGCCGCCGCTGAAGGTGTACGGCGAAGACGGCGCCGCGATACTGCTCGATGCATCGAGAAAGACGAAGCCGCTGTCGTCCATGACATAACAGATGGTCCCGCACCACAGTGCAAAGGGCGCGCGCTCATCTATATGTATCGCCGCTTCCGTACCCAAGAGCGAACGCCGCGATATGGTCACGTTCTTTATCGGCGGAAAATTATCGAGTATCGATTTTTCGAGCGCCGCTTTCGGATACATGAGCATATTGCTGCGCGAGATAAAGCTCTTCGGCTGCGAGTCGATGAATGATTGCGCATAGTCGCGCACTGTCTGCGCGTTCATTTGATGTGCGCCGTCTACCTGCGCGATATCGAGCGCGAAGCGCGGTAGATACGAAACGTAGTGCACCCCGTAAGCGAGCGCTGCGAGGACGATGAGAACGACGAGCAGGATGAGAAGGCGCACACGTCTCCGGCGCGAGCGCAGCGAGACGCGCCGCACCGGATCGCGCGGCGGTGGCGCCGGCTGACGTCGCGGCGGCTCGCGCCGTCCGCGGCGGAGATCAACTATGTTTCCTGATGACATCTTTGCCCATGTAGCCCTGCAAGACGTCAGGGATCGTTATTGAACCGTCCTCCTGCTGATAGTTCTCAACTATCTGACAGAGTATGCGCGGCATAGCGAGCGCGGTGTTGTTCAAGGAATGGACATAGCGGATCTTACCGTCCTCGTCGCGATAGCGGATATTCAGTCGTCGTGTCTGGAAATCGTGGAAGTACGAAGACGAATGCGTTTCGCGGTAGCGTTTCTCACTCGGCATCCATGCTTCGATATCGTATTTCTTTACCTGCCCGAGCCCCAGGTCACCGCCGCAGTTGATAACAACATGGTACGGAAGCTGTAGTTCCTGCAAAAGTTTTTCTGAATTGTCGGTGATCTCTTCGTGCTGGCGTACTGATTCCTCGTGGCTCGCCTCGCAGAGGATCACCTGTTCGTATTTAACGAACTCGTGTATGCGGAAGATGCCTTTGGTGTCTTTGCCATGGCTCCCCGCCTCGCGGCGAAAGCATGGCGAGTATGCAAAAAACTTGATCGGCAACTGCGACTTTTCGAGTATCTCGTCCATGTAATATCCCATCGTCGCGACCTCTGCGGTACCCGCGAGGTAATCGCTGTCCTGCGTTTTATAGAGATCCTCCTCGCTCTGCGGCAAGTATCCCGTACCGACGAACGGCTCCCGTCGCAAAAGCGACGGCACGACCATCGGCGTAAATCCGTCGCGATTCACAAAACGTTCCTCGACGAATCGGCGGAGCGCCCACTCGAGCCGCGCGCCGTCGTTTTTCAAAAAGTAACCGCGGAATCCGGCGACCTTCGCGCCGCGCTCGAAATCCGCCATGTCGTGCATAAGCATAAGCTCGACGTGGCTCTTCGGTTCGAATGAGAATTCCGGGATCTCACCGCGTACGCGCACTTCTTTATTGTCGGCGTCCGACTCGCCTTCCGGTACGGAGATATCCGGCACATTCGGCACCATGAGCATGAGGGCGCGCCACTCCTTTAATACTTCCTGCATGCTTTCCTCTTCGAGTTTCAATGTCTCTTTGAGCGACTGCATGCGCGAGATCATCTGGGCTCGCTCTTCCGGAGTGGCTTTTGTGATGGCATCGGAAACCGTGTTCTGCTCCGCGCGCTTTTCGTCGATCGAGACCTGGAGATCCCGCCGTTTATCATCGAGCTTGATGAGCGCGTCGAGATCGATATCGATGTGCTTCTTTTTTGCACCGGCGGCAACGATATCGCGATTCTCGCGGATAAATTTGATATCCAACATGCTAGGATGATACATCATGAATGATGAGCTTCAAACGCTGCTTCCTCATCAATTTCCATCGCTCCTCCAGCAAATTCCTGATCGTCCAAAGCAATTGCATGTGCGTGGAACGCTCCCCGGCGAAGATCGCAAATGGCTTGCTGTCGTCGGCTCGCGCGCATGTTCGGATTACGGCCGCCGCGCCTGCCGCTATTTAATAGAGGGCCTTCGCGGCTATCCGGTCGCTATCGTTTCGGGTCTCGCCTATGGCATCGATGCCGAAGCGCACCGCGCTGCGATCGACGCAGGGCTTCCGAGCGTCGGCGTTCCCGGCTCGGGGCTTGATTGGAATACTCTGTACCCGCGCGCCAACGTGAATCTCGCGCGGGAAATACTCGAGACGGGTGCGCTCGTATCGGAATTCAAGCCAGATCAAAAGGCCGCCGATTGGACCTTCCCGCAACGCAACCGGATCATGGCGGGCCTCTCGCGCGCGACCCTTATGATCGAAGCCAAGGAAAAGTCGGGGTCGCTTATTACCGCGAAGCTCACGGTCGAATACAATCGCGAGTTGTTGGTCGTGCCGGGATCGATCTTTTCCGAAGAATCCAAGGGCGTGCACCAATTTCTCCGGCTCGGCGCAACAGCGGTCACTTCGCCGGAGGATATTCTCGCCGCGCTTGGTATTACACCTCGGGAAAGCGCGGGCCTCTCATCGCTTCGCGATGATCTTTCCGAAGAGGAAAAACGTGTCTTCGGCATCATCGCCTCGCCGCTTTCGCGCGACGCTTTGCTTGATGCGCTCGCCATGCCGATCACCGATGCCAACGTGCTGCTCTCCACGATGGAGATCAAAGGACTCATCATCGAAGAACTGGGCGTTGTGCGCATCCGTTGAGCGATATTTTCGTATTCCGCGCCCGCATTTCGCGATGCGGAAATTTGACATGTGGTAGTGTGATGATGTAGGTATGTGAATTCGTATGAAGCTTGTCATAGTAGAATCGCCCGCAAAAGCGAAGACGATCGAGAAATATCTCGGCGACGGTTTCGTCGTCCGCGCCTCCGTGGGCCATATACGCGATCTGCCGAAGAGCAATAAAGACGCCGTCGATGTGGACGGCGGTTTCGTGCCGCGCTACCAAGTGGTCGCGGAAAAGAAGAAGGTCATCGATGAGTTGCACAGCGCGGCCGAGAAAGCCGATGAGGTCATCCTCGCGACCGACCCCGACCGCGAAGGCGAAGCGATCGCCTGGCATCTCTCCGAGACGATCGGCCTCAAAAAACCCAAGCGTATCGTTTTTCACGAGATCACACAGAGCGCGGTGCAGGAAGCGCTCGCCAACCCGCGCGGCATCGACGAGGAACTCGTCCGCGCGCAGGAGGCGCGGCGCGTCTTGGATCGGCTCTTCGGTTACGATCTCTCGGGTCTTATTTGGAAGAAAGTACGCTATGGCCTCTCCGCGGGCCGTGTACAATCGCCGGCACTCCGCATATTAATGGAACGCGAGCGCGAGATTCGTGCCTTCATCCCTGAAAAATTCTGGGTGATCTCCGCCGACGTAAAAACAAAAAAAGGCGAGCAGTTTACCGTTGTCTGCAGCGAAGAGCCCCGCGACGAGAAGGAAGCCGAGCGTATCCATAAAGCCGCGCAATCAAGGGAGTGGCAGGTAAAGGCCGTGGAAGAGTCCGAACAGTCGCGCTCACCCCGGGCACCATTCACTACCTCGACATTGCAGCAAGCTGCATCGACGCGTCTCGGCTTTTCTCCTTCGCGCACGATGAGGATCGCACAAAAACTCTACGAGGCCGGATATATCACCTATATGCGCACCGACTCGCCGAATCTCGCAAAAGAAGCGCAGGCCGCGCTCATCGGCGTCGCCCGATCTGAATTCGGAGAAAATTACGTCGCGCCGCGCGTCTACAAAACGAAATCCAAAAGCGCGCAGGAAGCGCACGAAGCAGTTCGTCCGACCGATCCGAAGAAGCGTTCGCTCGACGGGAATGAGGAGCAGAAAAAGCTGTACACGCTCATCCGCGCGCGCGCGATCGCGAGCCAAATGGCCGACGCTAAGATGCTGCGCACGAAGATCATCGCCAATGTCTCGGGCGCGTCGATCCCCGATTTCGCCGCCAACGGCTCGCGCGTCGTTTTCGACGGCTGGCTCGCTGCCGATCCAGGCGCACGCGGCGAAGATGTCGAGCTCCCGAAAGTAAGTGAGGGAGAGTCACTCACGCTCGTTGAAGCGCATACGGAAGGAAAAGAGACGCAGCCGCCCGCGCGCTATAGCGAAGCCGGGCTCGTGAAAGAACTCGAAAAGCGCGGCATCGGCCGACCGTCGACCTATGCGTCGATCATCAAAACGCTCGAGGATCGCGGCTATGTCGAGAAACAGGGCCGCACGCTCATCCCGACCGCGACGGGTGACGTGGTCTCGAGCTTCATTGAAGAGAATTTCGGCGATTACATTTCAGACACGTTTACGGCAGAGATGGAGAACGAGCTCGATGAAATTTCCGAGGGCAAGCGACAGTATGAGAAGACCCTCAAGGATTTCTACACAGCTTTCAACAAGGCGGTGAAATCGAAGGCCAAGATCCCGAAGATCACCTCGATGGGCGACGCGCCTGCGGAATTCCCCTGCCCGATCTGCGGCGGCCCTATGGAATACAAGCTCTCGAAGAACGGCCGTTTTATGAGCTGCAAGCGCTTCCCGGATTGCCTCGGGGCGCGGAAAGAAGACGGCTCCGAGATCGCACCGCCCAAGGAATTGAACGAACCCTGTCCCGAGTGCGGCGGCAAACTGATCGAGCGCGAAGGTAAATACGGCCGTTTCATCGCCTGTTCAAATTATCCGAAGTGCAAATTCGTGAAAAAGGATCCCGCCGAAGAGGCCAAAGGCAAGACCGGCGTCACCTGCCCGGTCTGCGGCACCGGAGAGATGGTCGAGCGTCGCGGTCGCTTCGGCGTCTTCTACGCATGCTCAAATTACCCGAAGTGCAAAAATGCGATCAAGGCGCGCCCGACCGGCAAGCTCTGCCCGCAATGCGGCTCACTTATGATGGAAGGGACAAAGACCATCCCCGAGCGCTGCAGCAACAAAACGTGCCCGATGCACAATCCGCACAAGCTCAGCAAGTAGTTGCAACGCAGGCCTCATCGGTTGACCAGTACTCCCATGAGAGTAGTATCTTTTTAATGACCGGCGCTACTACGAGACCGCTCGACGATATTCTGACCGAATTGGCTTCAAAGAACGCCGAGGATGTCGCGCTCGTCTCAAAAGCGTACGAGTTTTCAAAAGAGGCACACAAAGATCAAAAACGTTACTCCGGCGACAACTACTTCGTGCACCCAGCGGAGGTCGGATATCTTCTCGCGCAGGTCGGCATGGATGCGCAAACCGTCGCCGCGGGGCTTTTGCATGATACGATCGAAGACGCGGGCGTAAAGCCATCTACGATTGAAGAGCAGTTCGGTGCCGAGGTGCTGCAGCTCGTACAAGGCGTCACCAAGCTCGGTACGCTGCGTTATCGCGGGCTGGAGCGGCATACCGAGTCGCTCCGCAAGCTTTTTGCAGCAACGGCGAAAGACATTCGGGTCCTCATTATCAAACTCATGGACCGCCTCCACAACGCGCGCACACTCGAATACGTGCCGCGCATCGAGAAACGCACCCGCATCGCGGAGGAAACGCTCGAGATCTATGCGCCTATCGCGGATAGGCTCGGTATGTCAGTAGCGAAGCAGGAATTGGAAGACGCCGCATTTCCATGGGCCATGCCCAAGGAATACGAAAAAACGCGTGAGCTTCTCAAAGAGCGCCGCAATGAGAACGAACGTCGCCTCGAAAAAGTCGAGCACGACCTGAAGCGCGAACTGGCACAGGCCGGACTTCGTGTTTTCTCGACCGAAGCGCGTATCAAAGGTAATTATTCTTTGTACAAAAAACTTGAGCGCAAGGACTGGGACATAACGAAAATTTACGATATTCTCGCGCTGCGCGTCGTCTTTCCAACCGTTGCCGATTGCTATACCGCGCTCGGCATCATTCATGCGCACTGGCGGCCCGTGCCAGGCAAGATCAAGGATTATATCGCCTTCCCAAAGCCCAATGGCTACCAGTCGATCCATACGACGGGGTACACGGGCGATGGCGGCGCGCTCGAAATTCAGTTGCGCACCGAATCCCAGCATCGCGAAGCGCTTTACGGCATCGCATCGCACCTAACGTACAAAGAAGTGCAGGAGAATCAAAAGCGGCGCGGCGGCATGGAGTGGATCCGTCAATTTTTTCCCAA
>JAFAPB010000028.1 GCA_019247335.1 Candidatus Kaiserbacteria bacterium | reverse complement strand
AGTTGCCGCTTTTGGTCGGGCACTCAAATACGCCGTAATAGAAGTGATTCGTGAGCGTGCGGTATACATTGCCGCACGCGAGCGGCTTGTTGCCCGTCGTATGGAAATTCAGCTCAAACCGCAGCCAGTGGTATACGCGCCGCCCCGACCATTTTTCGTACGCCACCTTCTCGAACATCTTTCTGATGATAGGGGCGCGCTCAGGATCGATCACGACTTGGCATTTCTTATCCATGCTCCGCTGCGTCAGATATCCAGTCGGTGGAGTCGTTGGCCACAAACCCATCTCGACGCGCGTCCGCAATCCGCGCTTTACGTTGATGCCACGATTGTCATTTTCTAGCTTCGCCTGAGACCCGAGAATCATCAGCAAGAACTTTTCATTTGGGTTATTCCTAAAGCTCTGGCTATACGTCCGTATTTCCTGCAACCGTCCAGAGTCCATGAGATCGACGACCTTGCCGAGATCGCCTGCGTTTCTGCTGATGCGATCTGCCGCCCACGTCAGCACGCCGTTATACTTTCCGATCTTTAGCTCCTCGATGATCTCGTTGAACACCGGACGCTGGCCCGTTTCTTTCGCCGAGTGTGATTCTCGCTTCATCGCGACGACCTCTAATCCCTCGCGCTCCGCAAGCTGAAGCATCTCTTTGATCTGTGACTCGATAGACAATACCTGCCGTTCTTCCGACTCGGTGCTCTTGCGCGCATATAGGCAGTACTTAACTTTGACCGCCTCCGGCACGGCTTTTTGTCCGATAATCCCTATTTCTCTTGTTGCAGTTTCCATACCTAAGGGATGACGCTGACCCTTCGGGGAGTCAAGAGCGTCCCGGGACCCCTTGTTGCAGGCCCAAATCGCTGCGTGATTCTAATATTCCATTCTGGCATACTCGCGATCCGGGTACTCGCCCCCGGATCGGCATTAATCAATCAAAATGTATGACAAAAGTACTTACGCACGCTGAATACCAGGACCGCCTTAAAGCTCTTCGCACCCCGCAGGACGCCGCAGCCTTCGCTCAGGAGCTATTGGCTCCGATGCTCGCCGGACTGCCAAAGGAGGAGCCCGAAGCCGAATTGCCAGAAACGCCGCGAAAGCGCATGGGCAAGCGGCTATCCGCAGTAGAAATTATCAACCGCCAGACTCCGGGAATCAGCCCGTGGTACGAGGTCGCCTCAAATGAGAAGGAGGCGATGGTTATTTCGCTCTATGCGAAAGGCCTCACGACTCGCGACATCTCCACGTACATGAAAGCGCACCAAGGAGTCGAGATATCACAGCCCGGTGTATCGACGATTACGGACAAAGTGTTTCCGCTTCTGAAAGAGTGGCAGTCCCGTCCATTGTCGTCGTGCTATCCGGTGATGTATCTCGACGGCATGCACTTCAAAGTGCGAGACGGCGGAAAGATCGCGTCGAAGGTCGCGTATATTGCGATGGGCGTAAATCAGTACGGAATGAAAGAAGTCGTCGGCATCTGGGTCAGCGAGACCGAGTCGGCGAAGTTCTGGCTCGGCGTGCTGAACGATATCAAGACGCGCGGCGTCGATGACATCCTTATGATCTGCGTCGATGGCCTGAAAGGTTTCCCCGAGGCCATAAAGACGATCTATCCGCAGTCGGAGGTGCAGGTCTGCATCGTACATCAGATACGCCACACGATGATGTTCATCCCGCACAAGGACCGCGAAGCCTTCTGCAAAGATCTTATGTTGGTATACACCGCACCATCCGAGGAGGCCGGACGCGAAGCGCTGCAACAGGTCAGCGAGAGATGGCCGCAGTACCGCGCGTACCTGAAGAATTGGGAGAATCGCTGGGAAGACATCGCGCCGTTCTACTCGTATCCGCACGCGATCAGAAAGATGATCTACACGACCAATGCGATTGAGAACCTTAACCGCCAGTTCCGCAAGGTAACAAAAACGACCACCGTGTTTCCGCACGATGAGTCGTTGATGAAACTGCTATGGCTCGCGCAAGCCGATATGTCTCTCGGCAAAACGCATACGGTTCGGAATTGGAGCGAGATAATGGCCCAGCTCTCTATCGTCTTCCCGGACCGAATCCAATTCTAGCAGCCGCAGAGTGATCGAATAATTAACACATGCCGATCCGGGGAAGTGCCCCGAAGAAAGCCGCGTCGTATCGCGGCTTTCTTGTTAGAGGAAATAGCTGACGCTCTTGCCGTACAGCTTGGCGAAGCGGTTGAGCCAGATCGCCTCGACGCGCAATTCGCCGAGTTCCACTTTCGATACCCATGACTGCGATGCGCCGAGTTTTTCAGCGACCTCGGTCTGCGTGAGGCCAGCCTCCATGCGAGCTTTCTTCAGCCGCTTCACAAATCCGGCCCGCTCATCAGTATGAATGGACTTTCTCATACCCCTAAGCGTCTATTCCGAATTGGGATATTCCAAAGTGGAATATCCGTGATATGCTAGGCCTGCCTAAAAGGCCCTGTTGGTAACCCCCTTCGCAGAACCTCGAAAGTGAGATAGGAAGGGACGGTTTATCAATAAAGAAGCTAACTATGGAACAAGTCCTCAAGAAGGAAAGTGGCCTCAGATTCAAGGGCGGACTATTCGGTTCTGGCAATGGGTCGCTCGTGCTTTCGCAGACGGAACTGTATTTTGCAAAGAAGAGCGGCACGCGCCTGTTCTCGACCGCGCTAAAGGATATTCAGAGCGTGAATTGCAAGAAAGGTATCGGCACGGGCGTCGATCACATGTTTGTTATCTATCAGGAAGGCGGCAAGGAGAAACGCGCAAAGATTGAACACTTCTCGTTCTTTACCGCAGCGACAATCGGAAATCTTTCGCGTCTCACGACGTACTTCACTCCGTGGGAACAAGCGATCAATGATGCTCGATTCGGCAAAAATACGCAGCACTCTTCGGGTTTAGACGATCTGGAAAAACTCTCCCAGCTTAGAGACAAGGGCGTAATTACCGACGAGGAGTTTTCTGCTAAGAAGAAGCAGCTTCTGGGTCTTTAGCTTTTCTCACTTGCTTCCATAGCTCGTATTCATTCTTGAACAACTTGATTTGATTCGGTTCCTGATGACAGAAGGCGCTCGCAAGTATCGCCATCTCCTGTTTGGCCATATCTGGATCAAGTGTTTGTTCGAGCATCAGGAAATGGCTGAACATCGCCTCGATCATGGGGTCGTCGTCCCCGCGCCTATGCAGAAACTCTAGGCGGTGATTCTCAAGATACTGGAAGTACCTGACGCGCTCGACCCCGATATACCGCTCGTCGTTGTGAGCCAAAAAGTATTTTGCAGACTGAAAGTCATTATTCTGGATGCCGTTGATGATCACACTCTCCGCCGCATCATTCATTTTCTGTCTGCCGACATACAGCGCCAATTCAACCATCTGGTGGAACCTCAGGTGGATATCCATCCAGCGATAGAACGTGCTGTGGTCGATGCCGACCTTGTTGCAGACGTAGCGGATATTCGGAACCTTCCTGAGTTCGTCCAGTATCTGCTCTACAATGTCAGGCCCGTAGCGCATACCTAAATCTTCCGCGCCTTGATGCCAGTGTAGGTTTCAAAACGCTTGATAATCAGGTCTACGAATACCGGGTCCATCTCGACCATGAAGCAGTTGCGCTTGAGCTGGTGCGCCGCGATCATCTCACCGCCGCTTCCGCCGAAGAGCGAGAGAATATTGTCGCCGACTTTAGTGCAGCGGCGAATCGGCTTATCGTGCAGCGTCACGGGTTTCTGCGTCGGATGCTCATACGAATTTCCAGCCAAACGCTTTACCGCCCACACGTCGATCATTTCCATAAAGCTCTCGATGAGTGCATTGCCCGTGCCGACATCCTTGTTCAGCACCTCGTCGAAGTTCGTGTGATTCGGCGAGAGGTACGGTTTTCCGCGAAGCCCGTAGACGCACGGTTCGTATACTTTCGAGAAGGCCACCTGCGGAGTAGGGTTTGCGACGCCTTTGAGCCAGATGCAGATGCGGCGGAAGTCGATACCGAGCTTGCCGTAGATTTTTGCGATCAGAGGCACATACGACTCATCGCAGTAGTAGAAGACATGCGTATTTTTACCTGATACGGCGAGAGCGTTCTCAACCGTTTTGCTCAAAAACTTTTCGTATTCCTCATCGCTCTTCTTGTCCGTAGCCGATCCGCCGTAGTTTTTTGTACCGCCAATACCTTTCGCGTACGAGAGATTTATATTGTAGATCGGGTCGCAGTAGATCATGTCGATGCGTACCGCGCCGACCACTTTCTGGACAACATTCAGATCCATTGAATCGCCGCATGCAAGACGATGGGGGCCGAGTTGGTATACGTCGCCGAGCTTGGCCTTCGGCTTTTTGATTTTCTTTACCTCCTTAACGACGTCGAACTTGTCATCCTCCGTTTCAAGAATATCGGTAGTGAGGTCCGTAATTTCTTCCTGCGTGAATCCAGATTCGAGCAGCAGGTCCGTCTCGAAATATTCCACAAGGATTTGTTCATCCCAGTCTCCGTGGACTTTATTCGACGTGATCATGTACTGCTTGTACTCTCGCTCGGTGAGCGCGCGTGACGGCACGCGTACGTCGATCATTTCTTCACCGCGGCCCATGAGCTGCAATACGGCGCAGCGTTGGTGTCCGGCGATAATGCGATTCTCGGTGTCGATCGCGGGGATTTCCACCAAATCGAACTTCTTAAAAGACGCGATGAGATCATCGGTCTGCTTCTGAGACATTTTGCGAGGGTTCTGCTTGAAGGGCAGAAGCTCCTTTACGCGGCGCTGTTCAGTGCGCCAAGTGAGCTTGGACATACCTAAAAACGACTAGCGAGTAAAACCAGTTAAGCGCTATATGGTGCCGTTTAGGTGAGTCCCTTTCGGGGTTATTTCAAGTATAAGACCGTCATCAGAGGGTCAAAGGAGGGGTTGTGGACAACACGTGGTGTCAATACTGTCAACAGTGTAAAGAACGTCAATGAAAACGACCCTGCGTGACCACCTCAAAGCACTGTCGCATTTGTCGCTTTTCCAAAAAATCGTCCCTGCTGTTGAGGCCTCGACTCGCCGCAGAAAAAGCAGCTAAAATATCCTTATGGTTACTGGAGGTGGGGGTACTAACTGCTGACGGCCCGCAGTGAAATTCAGATATCATTGAAGTTATGATTCGCGCTTTAATCTTTGATATGGACGGAGTCGTCGCTAGAACGGAGCGGATTCAAGAAGCCGTGTGGTTGAAGTTTTTTAACCAACATGGCATTGCTCTTACACCACACGACGTTTTTAACATGCGCGGAATGAGGCCCGTAGACGTTATCAACGAATATTTTCCGAAAACGACGGCGGATGTAAGACAAGAAATGGCAGCTGAGCGTAGTGAAATATCAAAAAATGCCTTGCGAAATTCCGTAATCGCACCCGTCGATGGCATCGCGGATTTCGTTCACAATGCGCGAAAGAACTCTTTTAAGGTTGCCCTCGCCACGTCAGCTCACCGAGATACGGCTGAACTCATCCTGAATAAGGTCGGTCTGAGAGATTGCTTCGACGTCATTATTTCCGCCGAAGACGTTACTAGGGGCAAGCCGGATCCGGAAGTATACGAGAAAACGGCCTTGCAACTCTGCGTGCAACCGAAGGAGTGCATCGTATTTGAGGATGCCGCTTCCGGGATACAGTCAGCTAAAAGAGCAGGTATGAAAGTCGTGGGATTGCTTACATCGCATACAAAAGAAGAGTTAGCTGGTGCCGACGATTATCTCGTAAATTTTGCGAAAACGAACGCTGATAGATATAACGATTGAGCCTCACTCGAGCCGCAAGGTAGCGGCGAATGTTACAATTTGGTGAATGCCGCAGGAGCATACGTCGTTGCGTTGGAGCGCGTACGAGCACGAGCATATCGAGCGCGGGGCCGATTGGTATTGGGCGCTCGGCGTCATCGCCGTCTCCGTCGCCGTGACGGCGATCCTTTTACATGATTTTCTCTTCGCGGTCCTCATTTTGATCGCCGCGTTTACGATCGCATTACTCTCGCGCGAGGCGCCGGATATCGCGAAATTCGAGATCTCGGACCGTGGCATCCGCGTCAATGATGTGATGCACCGCTTTGATGAGATCATTTCATTCTGGGTCGAGGAAGAGCATCCCGGCGGACGACCGCTTCTTCTCGTCGACACCGTGAAATTCCTCTCGCCAAACCTCATCATCCCGATCGAGCATATCGATCCCAAGCTCGTGCGCGCGTATCTCAAGGAGCGGTGCGAAGAAACGCATATGAAAGAGCCGCTCTCGCACAAAATTTTTGAGTACCTTGGGCTTTAGTCCTGCATTGTGAACGGCGCGTTCGTATAGCCGTAATCGATGTAGTGGGGATCGGGCGCGGATGCGGGCCGGAGTCCGCCAAGATACGCATTCGGCGGCGAATAGAGCGCCGCTTCTATGCCATATTGCCGTCCGGCGACGAGATCGGACGCACACGGAGACGGCGAATCGGCCGGACAGGCCGCGCCGGATGCGGGCAAGTGCCAGGAGAAGCTGCCGGAGAGCGGCTGGTTGCCGGCGATGAGCGCCGTCGGCGCATTCGCACGCAGATCGTAGAGCCAGACGGAGATCGAGGCGTTCTGCGGCGAGCCGGGCGTCTGCCAATTGATCGTGACCGTGCTGCCATGCTGGATATCGCTCCGTTGATCCGCGGTCGAGGTGATCGAGAGCGACCCCGACGTATTGGCGACCGTGATCGTCGTCGTCGCATCGCGCGTCCCGCCACCGATCGTTTCGCAGTGGAGGACGACGCGCGTCGTCGTCGCGATCGGCGTCGTTGTTGCGACGCCGCTCGTCGCGCGGATCCCCGCATTATGTGCGGTGAAATCCGGCATGTCGGGGCTGGAGACCGTGCACGCGTTCATACCGGTCGTCACCCAGCCGACGACAGAAGTCGTGCCGCGCGAGACCGTCTGCGGATTCGCCACCATGACGATCGACGGGTGCGACACCTGCACGTTGCACGTCGAAGTCGCGACAGCGCCGGTCGTGCCGACGCAGGCGATGCCGTAATTGATCGTGTTGCCGGAAGCTGGCAGCTGCGCGACGGTAGTCGTCGAACCCGAGAGCTGATGCAGCGAGAAGAATCCGATGCCATCGCTCGTCACGGAATTTGTGCAGCTATAGGAGATCGCGACCGACATCCCGGGATCGACGACCTGCGGCTGGCAGGAGATCTGTGCTGCCGGCTGAGAGGAGCCGTTCTGCACGCACTGCCACCCGGTCACACAAATCTGTCCGCTGGTATTCGTATTCGACTGCTGCTGCCAGACGCCACTCTGACAGAGCGTAGGATCCGGCTGGTTCGGCGGCGGCGGGCACTGCAGCTGCGGCGAGAGCGCGCACTGCGTGCCGTTGCAGCCGTACTGACAATTCTGGACCGGCGTATCGACGCACGAGGAATTGCGCGCGTAGAGCGTGCTGTTCTGGCATATATAGTTCTGCGCGCATGTCCCCTCAGGCTGCGCAATCTGATTGCCGATCGGCTGATTCGGATTTCCCGCCTGCTGCTGATTACCGAAGCCGAGCGAGCGCATAAGATTTTGCAGCGGCGACTGCTGCTGGGTCTGCATGGAACGCTGTCCGTTCACATTATTTCCGTTGCCATTGGTGTTTGGCGGCGTTGAAGAGCAGCCGTATGAATTTGTGGGCGGTTGTTGGCCCGGCTGCACGGTCACGTAGGTAACAGGATTCACTCCTGTCGTACAGTACAGGGTTTGTCCGAACGTACCCTGATCCGCGCGCGTGCAATTCGGTATCTGCCCGACGAAGCCCGACGGACATGATCCGTGCGTCGCGGTGCAGATGCCCCCGACGATCTGATTCGGCGGCTGACACGTACTGCTCGGCACGCAAGAGCACATCGCGGAACTCAAGACGAGCCCTTGCGCGGGATCGCAGTAGAGGCCGCACGCGCGGCAACTCGGCGGATCGTTCTGCGCGCCGGAACATTGCGGCGTTACCGGCCGCTCCGTCCCATCGTCGCAGACCCACTTATTGTTGAAAACGGTGCAGTGCGGCTCAAGGACCGGCGCAGGGCATGTGCCGTCGGCGTTGCGCGTCTGCCCATCGGGGCATGCCGGGAGCGGGCCTTTGGTGCATTCGGTCGCATCAACTGAATCCTGATAGGTGCATTTCCATCCCGCATCCTCGAGTGCTTTTTTCTGCGCGTCATTATCCGGCGTGCAGGTGCCTGCATCGTTGCAACCTAATTCTGTGGCGACATTTTTCGGCGTCTGCATGGGGCCGCTCGGCTCAAAGCCCGCGTAAGCGCGCGCGCACGCGTTGTAGTCCCCATCGTTGCAATCCGCGGCATCTTTCTGGATTTGTGCTAGATTCCTGCTCGGAATATTTTGCGGCGTTTCCGGCATGCACGCCGAATTTCTGGGATACGCTTTGCAATACTCATCGAGCGACATCCCGCCGGCGGCATCTTCGGGTGCAGGATTGGGCACCGGGTTGGACGCGTCATTTCGCGCGCCCGGTCCTCCCGATGATTCAGGCGATCCGTAAGGAAAATCGCCGGGCTTCAGCGCGACCTGATCGTTCTTGGTCGCGGATGCGACCTTCGTCAGATTCGCCTGTTCTGCTGCAAGCTGCGTATTGTCCTGTTTTGCCCGGATGCCATCGGGGCTTTCTTCACCGCGTTGCTGAATGATCTGTTCGTTGGTTTGGACTTTATTCTGCAATGCGGCTTGCTCGTCGGCCGACGCCTGTTTGAACGCGTCCTGCAAATACGGATCGAGTCGCGAAACGCCTTGCGCGGCGGCGGTCGGATCGGTTTTTGCCTCGGTGAGCAATTCTTGCACCTGCGGATTGTCTTTGTAGTAATCGGGGATGAAAGCGGCCTGACCGAGCGTTTTCTCCTTGCCCTTCAATGCATTCGCATCGACGGCCCAGTTGTCCGTACAGACGCCTTTGCTGTCGCATGCGGTGACTGAGCATGTCGAAAGCGTTTCACAGCGCAGTTTATCGGGACCGGGCGCTAAAACCGCACAGGTATCGCGCGAAGTGACCTGCGTCGTCCCACTCGAGATCTCTTTTACTTTGTAGACACAACCATTGACGCAGAGATTTTGTACGGTTTGCGCGTTCGCGTCCGAGCCGGAAGATTGCTTCTTGTCCTGCATCGGCTTATTGCAGCGTTGGTCGCCGGTAATGGTCGCCTTCCCCTGCGTACTTGCCGCAGCATCTGCGGCGCCTACTTGCGATACGCGGCTCGAGAGGAACGTCACGTGCGACGAGCCTGGCGCGATCTGATGCACCGCGAACGCGACGGCGGAGAGCACGGCGACGAAGACGAGCGCTGCGAGTACCGAAGTGCCGCGGCTGCCGCGTCGCGAGAATTGCATGTCTGAATTATGACATGCCTCGCTTTAGGGCTTTTTTCCAATGTGGAAAGGGTCAGCGCAGGAGCGTGAAGGCGCGTGCGAAATCGTAATCGATGTATTGCGGGTCGGGCGCGCCGGCAGGGCGCACGCCGCCGAGATACGCGTTTTTCGGCGAGTAGAGCGCCGCCTCGATGGCGTAGCCGCCGCCGGGCGCGAGATCCTGGCCGCAGACGAACGGACTGTTTTGGTCGCAGGTGCTTGTCGCGCTCGGTATCTTCCAGTCATACGAACCGGTCGGATTGCGCCCGCCGGTGATAAGCCCGATCACCTGCTGCGCGTTCACGTCATAGAGCCAGATCGACATCGCCGCACTCGCGGGCGCGCTCTCGGCGATCCAGGTGATGTGTACGGTAGATCCGTGCGCGATCGTATTTTTGCCGTCGGCATTAGATTGCACCTGGACAGAGCTCTGATGCGGAGTCGTCGTGGCTGCCGCGCTCACCGCGACCGAGGTCGTCGCTACGATCGTCCCGCCGCCGAGGGTCGTGCAGGTCAGCGCGAAGCGCGTCGATGTCGCGAGCGCGGGGGTGACCGCAACACCGGTCGTCGATGTCGCGTTCGCGTTCTGCGTGGTGAAGGCGGGCAGGTCGGGACTCGAAACGGTGCACGCTTGCATGCCGCCGGTCGTCCAACCGAGCGTGGTCGTCGCCCCGGCGGTCACGCTTTGAGGATTTGCGGTGAAGACGATCGAAGGCTGCGAGACCTGGACGACACACTGATCGGTGACCGTGCTCGCTCCCGCCTGGCAGGTCACGACGAAGGTCATCGTATTTTCGTTGCCGGAGCGGCGCGCCGTCGTCGAGGTCGATCCTTCCAAAGAGCCAAGCGTATAGAAGCCCGTGCCCGCGCTTCGATCCGCATTCTTGCAGGAGTATGAGATCGCGATATCCATGCCGACATCGGCAACCGACGGCGCGCATGAGATGTGCGCTTCGGGCGGCGTCGAGGTTGCGACCGGGGGTGTCGTCGTGGCGACGGGCGTCGTGGTCGCCGCGATCGGACCACCGCAGATCCAGCCGGTGATGCACGATGTCCCGTTCTGATATGACGGATTCCAGGTCGAACCTTGGCATGACGATGCCGGCGGCTGTGCGGGCTGCGTCGGGCAGGATGCACTCACCGGAATGCACTGCCAGTTGGACAGACAATTATTAGTTGAGTAGAGCGGCTTCCATGTGCCGGCCGTGCATTGCGCCGGGTCGGGCTGTGTGGGCGGCTGCACGCACGCTTGACCATCGGTGCCTCGACCG
Organism: Candidatus Kaiserbacteria bacterium; assembly: GCA_019247335.1. GTDB lineage: Bacteria > Patescibacteriota > Minisyncoccia > Phycocordibacterales > UBA2100 > UBA10103. The sequence goes on along the minus strand of JAFAPB010000028.1, from coordinate 300 downwards.
TACGGTGCGAGCTGCGACGTGTTTTGCACGGTGACGTTCGCGCTGCAGGAATTTGTTCCGTATTGGCCCGAGACCTGCATAGAGTAGCTCTGCGATGTTTGCGGATAGACGACGTACGAGCCGGTGTACGGCACCGTGCCGACGCCGGAAATAGAGGCATACTGCGCATTCTGCGCCTGCCACGTGAGCGTGACGGGCTGGATCTGACCATTCACGCTTGGCTGCACGCTTGCTGGCGATGCCGTGATGGTGCAAGTCGTTTGCGGGCAGCCCGAGAAGAGCGATGTCACGAGCGAGCAG
>JAFAPB010000053.1 GCA_019247335.1 Candidatus Kaiserbacteria bacterium | reverse complement strand
CGCTCGAGAAGGTGCGCTCGAAGCGCGATCTCACGCTCGAAGAAGAGCGGCTTATCAACCGGCTCGGCAAATTGATCGAGCGGACCGAAGAAAAAATCGAAGGGGAACTCGACGACATGTTGGAGTGAGCGCATTGAAGCGTGCCGCTTTTTCGGTTATCGTACGGTTCATTGCGGGATCGTCTAATGGTAGGACTACTGCCTCTGGAGCAGTGTATCTTGGTTCGAATCCAAGTCCCGCAGCAATCGTGGATTTTGGGCGTAAATACTGTACCTCTAAATCCATGACTTCTTGAGCCTTAGCGGTAGCGCTGCCGTATGGTGTACTATGAAGGCGTACGAGGAGGGGTTGGGGCGCTTTATTAGTCCGTTTTTATATAAATATGAACATTACAAATGCTGCCTCTCACCACGAGGATGACCAAGTCATTATTGAGGCAGGGTATGAACCAAAGTTGCACAGAAGCTTAAGTTTCTTCCCCTCGTTTGCGGTCGCTTTCTCTTTTATGTCCATCCTGATGGGCATTTTTGCAGGATTTGGCTTCGTCCTATCTACGGCAGGGCCGTTTGGGATTTGGACGTGGCCTATAGTAGCGATAGGACAGTTTTTGGTGGCTCTCCTTTTTGCAGAAATGGCTGGCCGAATACCATTGACTGGTTCACTCTACAACTGGAATAGCCGAATGAGTAATAAGGGAGTGGCTGGGTCGTAGCGTGGATGCTCACGGCCGCATATATTGTCTCTGCTCCCGGGGTTATCCTCGCAAGGGTCGGAGAAACTATAGTTTCCCCGTAGAGGAAGGATCGGGAAAATCACGGGGCTCCCAGGAGTTCGCAATCTAAGTCCCGCAGCAAAGGTTTTGTGAATTGCGCATGAGGCCGCGCCGTGCCTACGAGTGAAAAATGCGCTATGCTTTTGCCTTTATGACACGCGATAAAATAGCTATTCTCTCAGGCGTCCTTCTCGGCATGCTACTTGCGGCGCTCGATCAAACGATCGTCGCGACGGCGATGCCAAAGATCGTCGAGGAGTTTAACGGACTCTCGCATCTCTCGTGGGTCTTTACTTCGTACATGCTCGCGTCGACGGTCACAGTGCCGATCTACGGCAAACTCTCCGACATCTACGGCCGCCGCGGACTCTACCTCCTCGGCATCGCGGTCTTCTTGCTCGGCTCAATCCTCTCGGGTGCGGCGCACTCGATGCTCCAGCTCATCCTCTTCCGCGGCATCCAGGGCATCGGCGGCGGCGCGATCATGGTCAATTCGCTCGCCGTCATCGCCGACGTCTTCCCGCCCAAAGAGCGCGGCAAATGGCAGGGGATCATCGGAGCTGCGTTCGGTCTCGCATCGGTCATCGGACCGCTCCTCGGCGGCTACATCACCGACAATATTTCGTGGCGCTGGATCTTCTACATCAATATCCCACTCGGCCTCCTTGCGATGGTCGTCCTCGCGATGACCTTGCCGAAGATCGCGCATCACGACCGTGATAAATCCGTCGACTACCTCGGTGCGCTCTTTATGGCGGGCGGACTCGTGCCGCTTCTGCTCGCGCTCGTCTGGGGCGGCAGTACCTACGCATGGGGCTCGCAGGAAATCATCGCGCTCATCGCCGGATCGATCGCATCGTTCCTTATATTCGTCGCGATCGAGCTGCGTGTAAAAAATCCGATCGTACACTTGAGTCTTTTCAAGAACCGCGCATTCACCGTTTCCGTCCTGGCAACCTTTTTGACGGCGATGGGCATGTTCGGTGCCATTCTCTACATTCCGATATTCTCGCAGGGCGTGATCGGGACCTCTGCGACATACTCGGGTCTCGCGCTCACGCCGATGATGATCGCGCTCGTTGCAGCGTCCGCCGGCACCGGGCAGATCGTCTCGCGTCTCGGTATCTACTATTGGCTCACCGTCGCCGGCGCGGCGCTCATTGTCGTCGGTATGTATCTGTTCTCGACGATCTCGGTCGATACGACCTCGACCTCGCTCGCGTTCCGCATGGTCGTCCTCGGTTTGGGACTCGGACCGACGCTTCCGGTGTTCACGCTCATCGTGCAGAGCGCGTTTCCGCCGGCGCGCACCGGGGAGGTGACAGCGGGCGTGCAGCTTGCGCGATCCGTCGGCGGCACCGTCGGCACCGCGATCTTGGGCGGCGTGATGAACGCACAGCTCGCGACGCGCCTCGCGGACATCGGCTCGGATCCGTTCGTGCAATCGGCGAAGCAATTTATGCCGTCGGCGAACTTCAGCAGCATCGACTCGAATTCGATACAAGGATTTTTTAATCCGACGGTGCAGGATCAGATACGAACCGGCATCAGCCAGGCGCCCGCGCCCATCGCATCACAGCTCTCGGCGGCGTTCGACAATTTTCTCGCGACCTTGAAGCTCGCGTTCACGCAATCGGTGGACCACGTGTTCCTTGTGGGCACTTTTTTGATGGCTGCGGCGTTTCTGGTCATCATTTTCCTTCCGCGCATCAAGCTGCGCGGCCATGAGCGACCGCCGATGGAAGAAATAGGCGTTGAAATGGAGGAGGAGTTCGGTCGCGACAGCGCGTTCCACGCGATCTGATGGCCCTTGCGCTAAAGTGAATTTAGTTGCACAGTAGCGGTGTTACAAGCCCGTCAGCCGCTCTTTCTTACTATTTAAGCCATTTATTATGCATAAAGCTATCGTTTCGGGCGTTGCTGCGGCGGTCGTGCTGATCGCGGGCATCGCTTCGGCGCAATCGTATTATCAGCAGTCTTATCAGTACCCGAGCACGTCGGGCTGTGTCGCGATCAGCCGCGACCTCACGATCGGCTCGCATGGATCCGATGTCTCAAGCCTCCAAAGCTTCCTCGTCGCGCAGAATTATCCGGGCGGCGGCAGCTGGATGATCACGGGCTACTTCGGACGCGCCACCTCCGCGGCGCTTCGCAACTATCAGAGCCAGCACTATCTGCCGATGACGGGCATTGCCGACGCGGCAACGCGCGCGGCGATCGCGGCCTGCGGCTCGATCGCGGCTCCGTATCCGACGTATCCGAATTACCCGACGTACCCGACCTATCCGTCATACCCCACGTATCCGTCGCAGGTCTCGATTTCGTCGCTCTCGACGAATTCTGCGGCGCCGAACACGAACGTGACGATCTACGGCTCGGGCTTCCAGTACGGCAACACCGTCGTGCACTTGAACGGTACGAACATCGCGATCAACGGCTATACGGGCACGAACGCGATTTCCTTCACCGTACCCTCGCTCTCGCAGGGAACCTATCAGCTCTACGTCACTTCGGGCGGCGCCACGAGCAACAGCGTCAACTTCACGGTGACGAGCGCGCCGTACAATCCGTGCCCGACGTACCAGTACGGCACCAACTGCAATCCGTGCAGCTATCAGTACGGCCAGTACGGGACGAATAATTGCGGCTGCAGCAATTACGGCTACGGCTACAACGTCTGTCCGCTCTCGCTCTCGTACCTCACGCCGCAATCCGGCGCGGTGGGCTCCTCCGTCACGATCTACGGCTCGGGCTTCTCGTCGACGGGGAACTCCGTGCGCTTCGGCAATGGCATCATCACGAACCTTAATTCCTTCGACGGCACGTCGATCTCGTTCACCGTGCCGTCGCAACTTACCGGTTACGGCTCGCAGGTCGTCACGCTCGGCACGTACAACGTATCGGTGACCAACGTGTCGGGCACCAGCTCGAATACCTTGCAGTACACCGTCACTTCGCTCGGCTCGTCCGGCGCGCCGTCGATCACGAATGTCTCCGGACCGAACTCGATCCAGGCCGGCGTCTCGGGCACGTGGTCGATCTCGCTCAACACGATGTCCAACACGTATACGAGCGTCTCGGTCAACTGGGGCGACAGCGCCGTGAATTACGGCAACGCGGCCGCGCAGCAGGTGAGCTATACGCAGGGCTCGCAGACGCTGACCTTCAGCCACGCATACTCGTCGGCGGGCACCTACACGATCACGTTCACCGCGCAGAACTCGAGCGGCCAACAGTCGAGTGCGACCGCGACCGTCGTTGTCTCCGGCTCGGTCTCGAGCGCGACAAGCCTCTCGTACCTTTCGCCAACCTCGGGCCGCGTCGGTACGCAGATCATGCTCGTCGGCAGCGGATTCTCCGCGCTCGACAATGCGGTGCACTTCGGTGCTGGCGGCACGCCGCACGTGATCTCGAACAACGGCACGACGATCTATTACACGATCCCCGCATACGTCTCGCCGTGCGACTTCATCGGCTATGGCTGCGGCGCACCCGCGCAGCAGGTGACACCGGGCACGTATCAGATCTACGTGACCGATCAGAACGGCACGACCAACGTCCTCAACTTCACCGTCACGCAGTAAATACTGCCATCGAAAAACGCCCCGCTTCGAGCGGGGCGCTTTCGTTAGATCTGGCAGTGGGGGCACCAGTAGCTCCAACGTTCGCGCTTTCCGGTCTTCTCCCGCATCATTTTGCCGCCGCAATGCGGACAGGTGCCTTTGCGGTGCGCTTTGAGATTTTTTCGCAGGACGAATTTCTTCCTCCAGGCGAGGAACTGTTTTGAGAATGCGCGGGTCTCGCGCACGATCTCGGCTCGTTTTTTCGGAACGATATCTTTTATTTTCCGCTTCGGCGACACGCGCACGATCGAGAGTACTTCGTTCTTTATAATATTGCCGACACCGGCGAAGATCTCTTGATCGAGCAATACGTCGGCGATCTGCTCATTCTCTTGCGCGGACATGGCGCGCAGCGCTTTTTTCCCATCCCACTTCGGCGACATGATGTCGAGCGAGAAATCGTATTCCCGCTTCGCTGCCGTGCTCTCAATGAATTTGATCGAGCAGTTATACATGTTGATCAGGCCGTTCTCAAAAGAGAGCGCAAGGCGCGGCTCGCGCGCTCGGCGATAATCACCGGTCACCCAGACGCCCTGCACTTCCGCTTCGAAGGTGCCGAAGAGAAGAAAATGTACGCGCATTGCGAATCCGTCGAACTGAAAAACGAGGTGCTTGCCCCAGGAGAAAATATCTTTGACAAGCAAGCCGTCGAGACGCTCCTTGCCGATCTTGGTGTTGCCGGAAACGGTGCGGATGCGCTTGCCCTTGAAGGGCTTCAATTGCGAAGCGGCGAGTGTCAGCGACGGTCCTTCCATATATCTCTGACGCTTCGCGGGCCTTCGCGTGACGCGGTATAGTCCCGTGATGGAACACGCGTGGAATGTGAGCGTCTCCGAGGCGACCGCGATACAAAAGGCGCTGCGCGAGAAGATCGAGCTGACACCGCTCCCGCGCCCGCCCCAGGCGATCGCCGGCGCCGATATTTCATTCTCGCGATATTCCGATATCTTCCACGCGGCCGTCGTCGTGTTTTCGTTTCCCGATCTTGTCGAGATCGACCGCTCCTTTCACACGATGCGCGTTTCGTTCCCATATGTGCCGGGGTATCTTTCATTCCGCGAAGTGCCGGCGATCGCCGAGGCATTCGAGAAGCTGAAAAAGAAGCCCGACGTGCTCGTGATGGACGGACACGGCATCGCGCATCCGCGCCGCCTCGGCGTCGCAACGCATCTTTCGCTCGCAATCGACACGCCGACGATCGGGTGCGCGAAGAGCAAGCTCTACGGCGAATATAAAGCGCCCGCGGCTGCGCCGGGCTGCACGGCGCCCCTCATCGATCCGAAAACAGGCGACACACTCGGCGCTCTGTTACGAACGAAGGCGAAGTGCAAGCCAATCTTCGTCTCTCCCGGGAACAGGATCACGCTCGACGAATCGCTTGAGATCATCCGCGCGTGCGTGCGCGACTATCGCATTCCCGTACCGACCCGACGTGCTCACGAGCTCGTCAATGAGTTTCGCCGCGGGCAAGGCGGTGCATAATAACGCTATGTCGCGCGCGGGATTTTTCCTCAATATCGCCGTGATCGCCGTCCTCGGAGTGGCGACCGTCGCGATGTTCATCCCGCTCGTCATTCGCTACGCCGAATTGCCGTATATCTATATCCGCACCGACGACGTGCCAAAAACCGACGTCGCGATCGTGCTCGGCGCGTCCGTCTTGCGCGGCATGCCGTCACCGGTCTTGGAGGAACGGGCGCATACCGCGGTCGACCTGTATCTCAAAGGCAAGGTAAAAAAGATTCTCGTCACGGGTGATAACAGCGCGCTTTCGCACGATGAGGTGACACCCGTCCGCAAATATCTTTTAAGCGCGGGGATTCCGGCAAAAGATATCTTTCTCGACCACGCCGGGTTCGATACGTACTCCAGCATGTACCGCGCCCACGCGATCTTCGGTGCGACTTCGGCGACGGTCGTCACGCAGGACTTCCACGTGCCGCGCGCGCT
>JAFAPB010000074.1 GCA_019247335.1 Candidatus Kaiserbacteria bacterium | reverse complement strand
TTAGCTGCTGCGCAGGCCCGCTGCAGCGCCTCACGCACCGAGCGAGTGGCTTCGCTCCGGTCGATGATGTAGCCGTGGCGCATGCCCTTGGAGCTCGCGGTCCCGGTGCCGATGATCTGCATCGGCATATCGGGGTTCTCGGCAGCTGCGGCGATCACAACTTTCACGTGATAGGTCCCGATATCGATGCCGGTATAGAATTTTTGTGCCATTGTCGAAAACGGCGTCATGGGTGACGGCGCGTATATGCATTGTACTCTTTTTAGAGCGGAATACCGCCTTTTATTCGTGGATAGCCGCGGCTAATCAGCCGCAAACCCGAATTTTTTGAGCGTCTGTTTCTCGAGCGCCTCCATTTTTGCGCCATGATCGAAGCCTTTGAGATGCCAGAGCCCGTGCACATACAAAAGCGTGAGACGCTCGCGGTGCGAGACGCCGTACTCGCGCGCTTCGCGCGCGGCCTTCCGCACATTAAGGAAGATCTCCCCTTCGCTTTTTGAAAGCGGGAAGGAAAGTACGTTGGGCTTATAAGTTTTTTTGCGGTACGAGGCATTCATTCTGCGCGCAAGATCGTCGCCGCAGACGACGAGCGACAGTTCGTACTCTTTGCCGAGCACGTGCTTCGCGATCGAACTAAAATCGATCCGCGGCGTAGATCCGCGGACCGTTTTTCTCATTGCGAACATGAAGAAATTATCAAGATGACATCTTGATAGCGGGAGTTAGCGGGCGATCGGGGTGTTCTCTCCGAAACGAGCCTGCGAAGCGCTCGGCGCCTGGGCCTGTGCGGCGGTCTGCATCGGGCGGCGCGGCGCTGCTTCCGCGATCTTGCCTTCTTTGACGGCCTGACGGTAATCCGCGCGGCGCTTGATGAGCTTCAATGCGCGCTTTTTCTTCACGGTCTTGGATTTCTCGCGCTCGTAGTAGCGCTGGCCGCGAACGGTCTTCACGAGGCCGGTGCCCTGGACGCGCCGCGAGAATTTGCGGATGACCGAAAGGCTGCTCTCGGAGCCTGTTTTCGTGACTTCAGCGTTGAGTGACATGTCGGAGGATACTACCACAGAGCGGGGCCATTGCCAAGCTAGGCGCGGACCTCCGAGCGCCAAACACCCATCCGGCGGCGCTTCAGGTAATTGGCGATGTCGTCGACCGGCACCGCATCCTGAGAATTGGTCGCGACCTCGCGCACGAGGATCGTATTTTCCATCGCTTCCTTATATCCCATGATGAGAATGTACGGCGTCGCGAGCTCTTTGGCCTTCGCCATCTGCTCGCCGATGCGCTCGTACAGAAGCGACTGGTGCACCGGGATCTCGGCGCGGCGCAAGGTCTCGAGGACAGGAAGCGCGCGGCGGCGCGCCTCAGGGCCGAGGTGCGCGAAATAGATCGCGGGGAGCGCGGGTACGGCACGTTTAAAGGTAGTCTTGCCGCGGATCTCGACATTGATCGCGATCATGACGGCTGGCGTGTGTGCGCCCGCGTAGCGCGTGACAAGAGGATCGTAGCGGCCGCCGAATGCGTACGAGAGGCGTCCGCCCGTCTCGTCGTCGGTCATCGAGAGCTCGTAGAGCGAGTGCGCCCAGCAGTCGCGGCTGCCGAGGACGCTCGGCGTGAGCTCGTACGCGAGTCCGAAGCTCTCAAGATATTCCAGGAGCTCCCAGAATTTGCGGCGCTCTTCTTCCGTGAGATATTCCATCGCTTGCGGAGCGCGCGGCGCTGCTGGGTGGCCCTTTTCGATGAGCTGTACGAGCGTGCCAAGCGGATCTTCCGCCGCGCGCGGGCGCAAGGTGGGGGAGATCGATTCAATGTGTTTGCGCAAATAGGTGCCGACGTCGCGCACGAAGCGATTGGAGGATTCGAACGAGCCGATGTTGTTGATCGAAAGCGTGCGTTCCGCGAGACCGGCCTCTTCCGCGATCGCGCTCGCGACGACAAGCAGGATCGCTTCGGCGATCGCGCCGGAGGAGCCGACGACGTGCAGCTCGAGCGTCTGCTGCGGGACCGTACCCTGGCCCTGGCTCATGCGCCACGCGAGGAAATGTTCGCCCTGGCCGAGCGCGCGCTGTGAGCGCGCCGCTGCCGCGCAGCGGCGCGCGGTCGAAAGGAGCGCGCGCTCGTCGCGGCGCGCGATCATGATCTCGCTCTCGCTCTTTTCACGGGCGGCGCGGAGCTTCTGATCCTTCTCTTTCATCAAACGCATCTCGTCGAGCGGTGCGAAGCCGTAGTATTCGGCGACCTTTATTGCATTGTTCAAGAACTCCGCCGTGTTGGGGAACTTCGTATCTTTGAGCCGGATCATATCTTTTTAAAATTTACTTATAAAAACCGCGACCCTTGTATACATGATTGGAAAGTATCAATTAGGCTGATAGCGCGCTTCGCCCGGAAGGAATCCGATCTGTGTAAAGGGGTAGAGCCGGAGAAACACTTTGCCTTCGATGTCTTCGCGCGGCAGCGTGCCCCAGATCCGCGAGTCCGCGGAGACGCGGCGATTGTCCCCGAGCACGAAATACTGATCGGGGCCGAGGGTCACGGTGAGATCGTCGACGCCGCCGAGGTTCTGCGCAGCGACATACGGCTCATTGAGCGTAAAACCATCGGGCTGGGCGGTATTTTTGATGGTCACTTCGTTGTTTTTGATGATGACGGTGTCGCCGGGAAGGCCGATAACGCGCTTAATGAGGGCCCGGGAGGTGTCCTGGGGAAGGTCAAGCACGATCACGTCGCCCCGCTGCGGCTCGCCAAGGCGGTAGGAGACACGGTCGATGATCAGATAGTGGAAATTATCGAAGGTCGGCTCCATCGACGAGCCCTGGACGATGTAGGGCGCGGCGATGAAGAAACGGATGAAGAGCGCGAGCCCGATCGCGACAATCGTATAGACGATGAGAGAGCGCTGCGAATGGTTTTTCGAATCGGAAGCGACAAAAGAGGAGATGTTTCCATCCTGTGATGAACCTTTTTGCATCACCGGATCACTCATGTGCAAGCATTCTACTCCCGCGAGTGTGTTGACACCAAATGTTTGGAGTGTTGCGTCGCTTTTTGATGAAATATTTTCGTATCGCAAAAAATTTTTCTGAAATTTTTTGTAAAAATTTCGCACACCGCGCTCACTGTACACTTTTTTGTGCGCGCGCTACTGTGTCCGCATCGTTATGACATGGGTCGTCGTCGGTTTGGGCAATCCCGGAGAGGAATACGAGAACACGCGCCACAACGCGGGGCGTATGGCGGCGCAATTTTTTGCCAAAAAAGCCGATGCGAGCGAGTGGCGCGAGGATAAAAGCGCCAACGCGACCGTTACCCGAGGCGCCGTGGGCAAAAATCTCTTCGTGATCGTGCTGCCGGATACGTTTATGAACAAATCCGGCTCCGCGCTAACCAAATACGTGAAGAGCGTGAAGGCCGCAGAGAAAATGATCGTCGTCTACGACGACCTCGATCTCCCGCTCGGCAAGATCAAACTCTCTTTTGATCGGGGAAGCGGCGGGCACAAAGGGGTGGAGTCGATCATGCGCGCGGTGAAGACGAAAAA
>JAFAPB010000019.1 GCA_019247335.1 Candidatus Kaiserbacteria bacterium | reverse complement strand
AGCGGCGCGGCTTCTTCATGAGATCTCGCACGATAAGCAGCGAGCATGAGTCGCCCAAGACGTCCGCTACCCGTGCTATCGGGCAGTCTTTGCAAAGTTCTTTGCGCTGTGCCTGTGTGCGAAGCATTATCCACACCCTAGCACGGTTGGACACACTTTACAATGTAAAGTGTCAGAGTATACTGATCGCCTAACAGCTCAAAAATATCCTATGGATGCACTCAAAATAAAAGTGATTATCGGCACCACGCGCGAGGGCCGCTTCAGCGAGAAGCCGGCGAACTGGATCATGGAGCGCCTGAAGGGCAAAGAGGGCGTCGAAGCGGAGCTATTGGACCTCCGCGATTACCCGTTGCCGTTTTTCGAGGAATCGGATTCGCCGAATTATAAAAAAGCGCCCTACAGTAACCCGACGGTCGTGGCGTGGACGGCAAAGATCGCCGAAGCCGACGGATTTATCGTCGTGACCGGCGAGTACAACCATGGCTACCCCGCGGTACTCAAAAATGCATTCGATTACGTCTCGGCAAATGAGTGGGGAAATAAGCCCATCGCCTTCGTTTCCTACGGCAGTGCGCTCGGCAATCGCGCGATCGTGGCGCTGCGCGTCGTCGCCATAGAACTCGGGCTCGCGCCGGTGCGCTTCTCGGTCAATATCCCGTCCGATATCTATGCAGCGGCCGGTAAGCTTGATGCGGCTGCATCCGTCGATGCCTTTAAGCCGCTCGACGAGCGTGCCGACGGCGTTATCAACCTCATTACTTCCTGGGGACGGGCGCTGAAGGAGGTTCGCGAAAAGAAGGCGTGATATACTAGCTTATCTAAAGGTAATTAATTCGTATGACCACACACAATGTAACCATTTATTCGACGCCGACCTGCCATTTCTGCCATGCGGCGAAGGATTTCTTCACCGAGAACAAGGTCGCCTACACGGAGCACAATGTCGCGTCCGATCTCGCGAAACGACAGGAGATGATCCAGAAGTCAGGACAGATGGGCGTGCCGGTCATTACGATCGATGACAAGCTCGTCGTCGGCTTCGACGAGGAGAAGCTCAAGGAGTTGCTCGGTGTATAAGCTCATAAGCGCTCAAACAGCGCACCGCGTATGCGGTTCGCTATCGTGCTTTCTGCACTTTAGACTCTGTATAAATGCGTCTTCGCAAGAACTTTGCGATAATATTGCGGTACTAAAATGAAGATATTGACTGCAAATATCGCGTACGGATTCGCTGGAATGGATAGTGTCGTTTCGAGTATTTGGCATCAGCTCCATATCCATGGACCAGGTGTTTTGACCTATGAGGTTTTTCCCGGACTGCGCGGTTTGAGCCCGGAAGTTTCTGAGTCGACTCGAGTTGCATACGCGAAAAAAAATCAACATCTGGAGCCCGTGTTCGATTTGATAAAACGCATTGCACCGGATGCATTGATACTAAATGAAGCCTTATATGAGCTGTATAAGGAAGATTTTGAGCGGGAGCTCAGGACAAACGGGTTTCAAACGATCGCTTGGGGAATAAGTACTCATTACCCCGGTACGAGCATTTCGACTCTATTGGCGACCAAAGAAGCTGGTGACGCGATCTCTTGTACGCTGCCACAAAGACCGAGCATGGGTGGTGGCGCGGGGATGGCAGGAATTCGATTACGCGGGAAATCACTAAGTATATTCGGAATGCATCTTACATATCGCAATCCGCCTATGTTTACCAAGCAATTGGCATATGTCGCCCAGATGACCAAAGCCGAACGCGCCCGAGGTAATGAAGTAATTCTTGCGGGAGATTTCAATGAAAGCGAAGCTGTCGTATGCTCCAATTCTGATTTCAAAGCACTTGATCTTATTTCGGCCGATCCACAGGAAAAGCCGACATGTCCGACATTCCTACCGAATTGGATGCAAAAACCACTCGATCACATTTTCATGCCTGCTGACTGGAAGACTAATCATGCAGAGACTATATCTTTTGGCTCAGATCATTTAGCACTCTTAGTGGACGTCGTTTAAGGCAAGTCGTTCGTCCGGACGCTGACCTCGTCTGTGCCCTCGGCAGGAATCGAACCCACATCAACCCCTTAGGACGGGGCTGCTCTATCCATTGAGCTACGGGGGCGAACGCGCCCACTGTAACATGTTAGGATAGCGCCATGCATTGGCAGGACATCGCGATCTCGATCGCACAGTGGCTCTCGATTATCGCGCTTTTTCCGACCGTCGCGGCGAAAGAAAAGCCGGCGCTATCCTCTTCGATTCTCACCACCGCGTGCATCGCCGTCTACTCGATCTGCTATATAACGCTCGGGCTCTGGATATCTGCGACTTCCGCGGCGCTTCTCGCGCTCGTTTGGATGCTCCTCGGCTGGCAGAAATGGCGCCAAGGAAAAGCGGTAGAAATGCTAAAATAGCCCGATGGAACCTGATTTGCAGGAGATATACTGCCTCGAGCGTGAGAATAATAAGATGCTCCGCTCGCTGCACCGCCAGGCATGGTGGGGGTGGATATTTAAGATCGTCGTTTATGCGGTGGCAATCGGCATTCCGATCTGGCTGTATTTCAACTATCTCTTTCCCGTCATCCATCAGATGGATCAAACCTTGAGCGCGGTGACGGGGAAGCAGGTGCAGCTCGAAGGCTCCTTTGCTGGCTGGGCGCAGCTCTACCAGCAGTTCAAGGATAATTTCAGCGGCAATGCAACGTCTTCAAGCGCTGCGCATTAAATGGTATAGTGTCGCCGTTCAAGTGAAGAAGCCCAGGTAGCTCAGGTAGCAGAGCATTCCCCTGAAGAGGGAAGGGTCGTCAGTGCAAGTCTGACCCTGGGCACAATATAAAAGACCGCGGCTCGTCGAGTGACGAGCCGGGAGAGTTGTCGAGAACTACGGGTGGACGAAGTAGTCGCGGAACGAGTACCACGTCCAGAGCGTTGAAGTCCATACGATGGCATAGCCCGCGTACCAGAGAGCGCTTGCGATCGCCGGGATCTCGATACGGTCGCCGAACAGGAACTGACCGATCTCCGGTGCCGCGTGTCCGCTAAGAATGACCGGGCCCGCCGTAAACTGCAGGATTGTCTTGATGCGAGCCGCGCTACTGGTGTCGGCCGTCGGTACCCGCAGCCGCAACAGCATATAGGCGCCGATGACCACCGTCAGCGAGATCGTGTTCACCGTAAAGCGATCGTGTACGAGGATGGCATACATGAGCGCAATGCCGAAGAACCAATCCACCCACTGATCGAAGCGCTTGCCGAAGCTCGTGCAGCGACGCGTCCATTTGGCGACCGGACCGTCGATAGCATCGCTCACCGCGCCGATGAGCGCTGCAAGGAATGCCACGGCCGCGAGTTCAGGAAACGCGTAGAGCGCAAGGGCGCAGATCAATCGGACGCTGGTGATCGCATTGGCGATCGTGCAGACTTCAGAACGCAGATACGAAAGGAACCCCATCTGCAGGGGGTTCGATGTCATGACTGACATGTCTTCCTCCCTGAAGGGTTGTTGCGGTTGACCCGCCTCTCAAAAGCGTAGCGTGCGCGCACAGTTTCGGTCAAGCGCTAAAATCCCATCGAAAACGTCATTGATGCGCTTGCGGGTGTGAGCCACGAAGCGGTGTTGAGCTTCACTTCCTGCGTTTTGCCGAGCTCTTTGTATTTGATCGAGTTTTTCGCGAGACAGTAATCGAAGAGCTTCTTCGTGAGCTCGACGTCTTTCATGCAGTAGTCGCGCACTTTATCGATCTCGCCCGCGCGCCACCACTGGAGCGACTGCGCACCGGAGCCGATCTTCTTTACGCCGAGCGTGCCGTCGGCGATAGCATCGAGCCGGAGCGATCGTCCCAGTGAATTTTTGATCTCTACCAGAAGGTCGAGACTTTTTATCTTCGTCAGATCGCCGGGGTAGTACTTATTCAAAAGCGGAATATCGAAATGATTCGAGTTGTATCCGACGAGGATGTCGGTGCGCTCAAGAATGGGCCAGAGCTTTGGCAATTCGGACTCAAGGTAGCTCGAGTAGCGGTCCGTTTCCGAATCATGAATACAGACGATCGCGATCGAGAGGTCGGTAACGTCGGACATGCCTTCTTCGCCCAGCCAGGTCGCTGATTCGATATCAAACGTCACCACGCGCATCGCAAAAGTATATCACCCGAGCGAAGAGAACAGATGTTCGGCGATGCGGTCGGCAGGCAGCGTGATCTCGTTGCCGGAGGCGAGGTTCTTGATGGTGTAGCGGCCAGAATCGCGCTCCTTTGCACCGATCGCGATCACGAAGGGGACCCGCATCTTATCGGCTTGCCGAATCTGGTCGCCGATCCTTTTGCCAGAAAAATTCACAGCGACGGTGATATCCTCGCGGCGAAGATCCTGCGCGAGACGCATCGCATGGCTCGTCGCGTCTTTCTCGACGATGCAGAGCATGAGCTCGGTCGCCGGGGCATAATCGGGAAGCAGATTGTGCGTTTCCAAAAAGTCGCGCGCGGTCACGTCGCCCATCGCAAAGCCGACCGCGGGAATTTTCTCGCCACCGAAAAGCGAGAGAAGATTGTCGTAGCGGCCGCCGCCGAACATCGAGCGGCGATTATCTGGCGCTGTGTCGAAGACCTCGAAGACCATGCCAGTGTAGTAATCAAATCCGCGGGTGATCGAGGTATCGACGACCATATTCCGCACGCCGAGCTGCTCGAGCATGATCCGCAGCTCCTCAAGGTAGGCGCTCGAGGTCGTATATTCGATCTGTTCTTTCAATTTCGGTGCGCGTTCTTCGCCGACGAGCTGCGTGAGCTGCGCGTCGAAATCCTCGAGCTTTTCGCGGCGGTCCAAGAGTCGGGTCACTTGCGATCGAAGCGCCTCCTCGACGTCGGTCTGGTTGTAGATCGAATCGAGAATGCGTCGGTCGGATACGCGGATCTCGAAATCACGCTCCTCCGCGCCCATCGACCGCAGGATCGCGTGCGCCATCGAGATAACCTCCGCATCAGCTTCGACGCCCGCGACGCCGACGATATCGGCATTGAGCTGCCAGAATTCGCGCAGGCGTCCGCGCTGCGGCCGTTCGTAGCGGAAGAAATTCTGTATCGAATACCAGCGGGCAGGCATAGGGATCTCGCGGGCGCGCGCCGCGACCATGCGCGCGAAAGTCGGCGTCATCTCCGGTCGGAGCGTTACTTCACGCTCGCCGCGATCGATGAAGGTGTATGTTTGCTCATTGACGATCTCGTCGGAGGTCTTCGATCGATACAGATCCGCATTTTCGAAAATGCTCGCGTTGTATTCTTCGTAGCCGTAGAGCTCGCAGACGCGCTCCATATGCTCAAACATGTACCGCTGGAGGAATTGGTCTTCGGGATAGAAATCGCGCACGCCCTTGTAGCTTTCCGTCGAGAGCTTCTCTTTCTTCATGACGGGTATTATGCCTGAAATGCTATACTCGCGCCACGATGCAATCGAGCGATCCGCGTTTTGAGATTCGCGATGTCGACCCCGCGATCGGCAAGGGCCTCTTCGCGCTCGTGCCGGTCAAGAAAGGCGAATTCATTCTCGAATACACCGGCGTGAAGATCCCGACCGAGAAGGCCGACGATCATCCGGGCCGCTATCTTTTCGAGATCGACGAGATGTGGACACTCGACGGCGATACTGACGACAATCTCGCAAAATACATCAATCATTCCTGCGAGCCCAATGTCGAGGCGATCATTGAAGACGGACACATCAATATATACGCCGAGCGTGCGATCAAAGAAGGGAAAGAGCTCTTGATCGATTACGGAGACGAATATTTCGACGAATTCATTCGCCCGGTGGGCTGCAAGTGCGGCTCTACGCGCTGCCGATCAAAAGTCCGGCGATAAAGACAAGTCCGCCGCCGAAGATGACCTGCAGCGCGGAGAGCCAGAAGCGCATCTTGAAAAAGTGATAGCGAATATACGCGATCGCGACGAGCTCGACGCCGACAACGATGTATGCGAAGTAGAGTGCGGCGGTGAGGTTCGAGAGAAGGAAGGGAAGCGTGTGCAGAATACCGCCGACAAACGTCATTGAACCCACGATCGCGCCGCGTGCGAATGGGTGTCCGCGCCCGGTATGCTCGCCTGTGTCGGAAAGCGCCTCCGCAAACGCCATCGAAATGCCGGCGCCGACGGCCGCTGAAAGGCCTACTAGAAACGCGACGTGGGGCTTTCCGGTGGCAAAGGCGGCAGCGAAGATGGGCGCGAGCGTCGAGACGGATCCATCCATAAGTCCGGCGAGCGCCGGCTGCACCACTTTGAGAAGAAACGATGTGTTCACGTCGTATTCGTCGGACATAGCCGCAATGATATACTAAAAATCATGAAGAAAGGAGCCCTCATTTTCTGGCTCACTCTCGTTGCGATCGTCGTTCTTGGTGTCGGTGCTGCCTTCACGATCTCGCATAAAACGCCGCAGAATCTCGACGCGTTTGCGACCTGCCTCAAGGATAAGGGCGCGGTATTCTACGGCGCTTTCTGGTGTCCGCATTGCCAGGCGACGAAGCGCCTCTTCGGCGCATCCGCAGAGAAGTTGCCGTACGTGGAATGCTCGACGCCGGATAAGAAAGATCAGACCCAGATCTGCAAGGACAAAGGCATCACTGGCTACCCGACATGGATATTTGCGGACGGCACGCGTATGACCGGTGAACTCACGCTCGAGCAGCTCGCACAAAAGACCTCCTGTCAGTTGCCCTAATCATGTATCCGGTCGACGCTATCAATCACACGCTCGCTCTTGCGACACTCGCGACGCAAATTATTGCGATCGCGCTTCTCGTGCTTTTTTTCATGCAGCGGCATATACCGGATCTGCAAAACTCTGCGCGCTTTATCGGCCGCGCGGGACTCGTGCTCGGCTTTCTGCTCACGACGCTCGGGCTGGTCATCACGTTTTTTTATTCCGAGGTCCTCGGATTTACGCCATGCGGTCTCTGCTGGCTCGCGCGCGTTTTTCTCTATCCGCAGATGCTGATTTTTGCGCTTGCGCTCTGGAAGCACGATCGCGGCATTGCCGACTATTCGATCGCACTTTCGGTCTGCGGTCTTGCCGTGTCGATCTATCAGCACTACCTCCAGATGGGCGGCGCAGATATTTTGCCGTGCCCGACAACGATCACTGCCGCGAGCGACTGCGCGACGCGCTCGGTCTTCGAACTCGGCTACATCACGTTTCCCCTTATGGGGGCGACACTCTTTGCCGCGCTCATCATAGTGATGCTGTTCGTGCGCTCGAAGCGCTGATTGATTAGAGAACCGGCTCTCGGCGCGGCGTCTTAAAGAACCATCCTTCGATAGAGTATCGATCGTAGCCGTGCATGAGAAGCGCGATCGGCACGCCGATCAGAATAAGATGCGGCCATATTGCTTCGCCGAAGTAGAAAAGCGAGAGCATGAGCCAAAACTCAAGGAAGAGCGCGGTGTGCCGGATCTCAAATCCGATGAAAAAGAAAACACCGGCTACGATCTCGACGATCGCCGCCCCGAGGACGAGAAAATGCGGCTCGAAGCCGAGATAGTACGCGAGCGAGTGCGCGTGACCGGCCAAGGGGAGTGAGGCGACCTGGAGCGCGAGATTATTATGCAGCACCTTCGCGTAGATCGAAGCGTCGAGCAGCGAGAAGCCGAAGCACATGCGCAGGATCGGAAACGCGTACGGAGCGAGCCGATGCGCGATGCCGTCGAACCAACTCTTGGCATGTGTCGCCGTGTGCGCGCCGATCAGGAGCGCGATAAATTCCCCGAGATAGTTCGTATACGTGAAGATATAGATGCCCTTCTCGAAAATCGCACCCGCGAATATAACGGCCGCGACGAGCGCGGCCGTCCGCGTGAACCGATTAATGAGAAACGCGAGCGCGATAAGCACGATGAGTACGCGGACGAACACTACCGCGGAGCCGAAGACAGCGGAGAGCGGCAACTCCGGCCCGAAGAGCGCGTCGTAGTACGCGCTCGCAAACAGTCCGAGCGAGATCGTAATGCGCGCCGTCGGATGAGCATAGCGTTTGATCTTGAGCAGAAACGGGTCGAGCGCGCGTTCAATGCGGCGCGATATGGATATTGCGAAAACCGTGGAGACGAAGATCACCGCGATCATCGCCCAGAAGAGAAACTGCCGCATATCGTGGAAGATGACCGAAAGCATGTTGAACGCCGGCGTGTGCACGCCGTAGGCGATCTCATCCGGCGTGAGCACGTAGACCTCGTGCGCGGACGCCGCGACGGGGAGCGCGAGCGCGGCAAGCGCCGGTATGGCTGTGAGAAAACGTTTATACATGGGTGATCATTGAGCGCTGGATATCTTCTATCGTACCGCCTACCTTCTTGCCCGGATTGAGTATCCCCAAGGGGTCGAATATGTTCTTTATCTCCGCAAAAAGCGCGCACATCTTTTCGCCATACATGATCGGCAGATACGGCGTCCGGATAATACCGTCGTTATGCTCACCGGTGATAGAGCCTTTGTATTTGGCGACAAGCGCATACACCTTGGGCATGAGGTCGAGGATCTCGGCGCGAGCGTCGGGGTCGGCCATATTCTCGAGCGGGATGATGTGGAAATTCCCGTCGCCGACGTGGCCTGCGATTGTGTAGATGAACTTGTGATCGGCGAGAAGCGCATCCAATTCCGGTAAAAAGCGTGGGTAGTCATCCGGATGGACCACAAGATCGTCGATGAACGGCGCTGCGTAGAGCCCCTTCAGATTCTTGCGCAGTAATGCGAAACTCTCGCGGCGGATCGTCCAGTATTTCTCCGATTGCGTCTCGGAGCGCGCGATCTTCGTGCGCAAGTGGAGTCCCGAAAGCGCGGCGCGCGCTTGTTTCGCTTTTTCCATCGCGTCCTCCGCGCTGTCCTCCGCGAATTCCGCCATGAGGACCAGTTTCGGGACACCGCCGGTAAGTACAAGCCATGCTTCTGGAATAAAAGCGAATGCGAGCTTCACCATCTGCACCAGGCCGAAATGCCGCACGATCTGCGGCGCGAACCGTACCGCGAGCTTGAATGTCTGATCATCGTACGATTCGAACGACTCCGGCTCGAACGTGAGGATGCGGCGGACGATCTCCGGCAAAATGCCGATATCGGAGAGGAATATCACGAGCATCGCGCGGTGTTCTTTGAGCTTTTCCATGCCCAGCGTCGCATTCGTGACGATCGCGAGCGTGCCTTGCGAGCCGACGACGAGTTGCGAGAGGTCGAAAGTCTTCTTTTCATCATTCACGACGTTCCAGAGCGCATAGCCGGCGGAGTTCTTCGTGACCGACGGACGCGCCGCTACGATCTCGTCTCTATGCGCCTCGATGAGCGCGTGAATATCGCGATAAATCGTGCCTTCAAGCGTATGCTCGGCTTCCTTGTCGGCGAGCTCTTCCGGGAGGAGCGGGCGAAGCGTGGTCTGTGTGCCGTCGGAGAGGACGACATCGAGGCTCTGCACATATTTGTTCGTCTTTCCGTAGCGGAGCGTGAGTTCGCCGCCGGAATTATTCGAGACCATGCCGCCGAGCGCGCAGAGCTCGCGCGATGCCGGATAGGAGGGGATGATACGCCCGGTCTTTTTGAGCGTCTCTTTCTCGAGATCGCGGTAGTAGATGCCGGGCTCGGCGCGAACATGCGACGCATCGAGCTCAAGGATCTTGTTCATGTATTTGGTAAAAACGAGGGCGATCGAATTGGTGAGGGGTCCGCCGGTCATGTCGGTGCCCGCTGAGCGCGCGGCGATCGAGACATTCTCGCCGCGCACCCGCGCATCGTTCGCGTAGCGTACGACGGCGCTCACGTCGTCGGCCGTTCTCGGAAAGACGACGGCTTGCGGCTCGCGCGCAAAAATACTCGTATCGCGGCTGTATTTTTGCAGCGTTTCGGTATCGGTCGCGACGTCGCCTTTGACGATGCGCGCGAGCCGCTCCGAAAGTGAACTCATGAAAAAAGTATACCAAGCAAAAAAGATGCGGGCCGCTTCGCGGCCCGCCTCGTTCAGGAACTGATCGCGCCGAGGATGAGATATCCCGGCTCTTTGCCCGCTGATATCTGGATCGGTAGATCGAGCCGGTTTTCCAGTGCGCGGCGATTCAGCCGCCGCATTTTCTCGGCATTCTCCTCGGTGATCGTATAGTTGCGGTTCTGCCCCTCGGCCCAGGTGCGCACGCTCGGGATGCGGTGGTAGCTGGCGAAGGTGAGGAGATATCCGAGCATTTCTGTGGCGATCCCTCTATGCTCGTATTCGGGCGGCACGTACCAATAGAAGGTGTGCCACGAGCTCGGATGCTTTTGCAGCGCGATAAGACCGACGAATGTGCCGCTCTCGGACGCGATCACGCAGTCGTATCCTCGCTTAATGAGGTTGGCGCACAAGAGGTCATCGGAGAGGTCATGAAGATCGCGCGTTTTCTGCTCGAACTCGCTGCCCGCTTCCGCTTCGCGCGTCATGCGCGCAAGCATTGGCACGAATATCTTCTTCTCGCTTGCCGGCAAATACGTAAAGAATGTGAATTCGCGGGATGGCGTCATCGTGTCACCTTTCTTCTTTTTGCTGCAAGTGTTGTATCACCATTGCGCTCCTGCGTCCACGAGCGCGCTACAATGATCTCAATGAAGCATGTGCATCACCATCCGCGGCACATCGCGCTCACGTACCCCGCGAGCGTCCGGCAGCATTTTTATCTGCTCCTCATCGGGCCACTCGTTCTTGCGCTCGTCGTCTATCTCATCGCGAGTGCGTATCAACTGCCGCACACGCCGGCGCCGCTCTCACCGGCGCAGCTCTTGAGCGCGACGCTCGCAACGATCGTGCGCATCGCCGTCGCGTACGTCGCGTCGGTCCTAATCGCGGTGCCGCTCGCCATCTTTGCGACCAAGACGAAGACGCTTGAGCGCATTTTCCTGCCGGTCTTCGATATTCTCGGCTCGGTGCCCATTCTCGCGTTCTTCCCGGTCGTCGTGCTCGTCTTTGTGCGGTTCGACTTTCCGGAAGGCGCCGCGGTCTTCATTCTCTTTCTGAATATTCTCTGGAATATCGTCTTCACGGTCGTCGGCGGCCTCAAGATCATCCCCAAGGATATCGTGTATGCGGCGAAGATCTTCGGGCTCACTGGCTGGAGCTATACGCGCCGCCTCATTTTGCCCGCGATATTTCCGCAACTCGTTGTCGGATCCATTCTCGCGGTCGCTGAGGGATGGAACCTTGTTATCGTTGCCGAGGCGCTGCACACCTACATTCCGCACGGGGATCCCTCGCAGGATCTTTTCGGCATCGGCTCGATCCTCGTGCAAGCGGCAGCCAACTCACAGAACGGCGTATTCATCGCCGCACTCATCATCATGGTCCTTTTTATCGGCGTTTTTAACCTCCTCGTCTGGCAGCGGCTCCTTACCATAAGCCAGCGTTTCCGCTTCGACTGATATGCCGATTGAACTTCGCAGTGTAACGAAAACCTACGAGACGGAGAAAACGCCGGCGGTGCGCGATATATCGCTGCGCATCGCGCCGGGAGAGTTCGTCTGCTTCATCGGACCGTCCGGCTGCGGCAAATCGACCGTACTCAAATTGATATCAGGCCTCGAAACGCCGGAGCGGGGAACAATCGAAGCACCGCAGAAAACAGCGATGTCGTTCCAGTTCGGCGCGCTCTTCCCGTGGCTCACCGTCTTCGAGAATGTCGCGCTCGGATTGCGTACCGAGGGGAAGAGCGAAACGCACGTGATGCGCGCGGTCTATCAGGAGCTTGACGCGATGAAGATACGGGAGTTCGAGCACAAATATCCGGCGGATCTCTCCGGCGGCCAGCGCCAGCGCGTCGGTATCGCGCGGGCGCTTGCGGTCGATCCGGAAGTCCTGCTCCTTGATGAGCCGTTCTCGGCGCTCGATCCGCAGACGACTGCAGAATTGCACGACGACATCATCGACGCCTGGCGCCGCACCAAAAAGACGATCATTCTCGTCTCGCATCTCATCGAAGAAGCCGTTTCGATGGGGGAGCGCGTCGTACTTATGAAAGCAGGCCGTATCGAAGCCGATTTTCGCGTCGATCTTCCGTATCCGCGCCGCGAGAGCGAAGGCTTCCATCGTGACGTAATGAAAATTAGAAGGGAATTCTTTCGCGCATGATCCTTTTCTTTATTTCATTCATCGCGGGCATCCTCACCGTCCTCGCGCCGTGTGTTTTGCCGCTTCTCCCGGTCATTGTCGGCGGGTCGCTCACTGGCGGCGGCTGGCGGCGCGCCTACACGATCTGCGTCTCGCTCGGCGGCTCGGTGATCCTCTTCACGCTGATACTGAAGGCAACGACCGCGCTCATTGCGGTACCGCAAGCGTTCTGGAACATACTTTCCGGCGGCATTCTGGTCCTCTTCGGTCTCGTCATGCTTTTCCCTGCGCTCTGGGATAGCCTCGGCTTCGTCAATCTCCTGAATCGCTCTTCGAATCGCGCGCTCGCGAGCGGCTATCAGCGCAATTCTTTTTGGGGCGACATGCTCATGGGCGCGGCACTCGGCCCGGTCTTCTCCAGCTGCTCGCCGACGTACTTCGTGATTCTTGCGACCGTATTGCCCGCAAGCTTTTTCGGCGGCCTGCTTGATCTCATTGCGTACGCGGTCGGTCTCTCCGGCTTTCTCTTAGTGATTGCGATCGTTGGTCAGCGGCTCGTTGATCGACTCGATGTGGCGATTGAGCCGGGCGGCTGGTTCAGGCGTTCGATCGGCATACTGTTCATCATCGTCGGTCTCGGCGTACTCACCGGCTATGAGGCGCAGCTCGAGGCCTGGCTTTTGAATCGCGGATTCGATGCGACCGCTATTGAACAGCGACTGCTCGGTGCGAAAGATACCGATGTGAGCGCGACCTCGACCGCGACGCTCACCGAAGCGGAAAAAGCGAAGGTCTACAAAAAAGCGCCGGAATTGGTGACGCCCGACGGCTACATCAATACCGACGGCCAGCCCATCACGATCGGACAGTTCAAAGGCAAGGATGTCGTCCTGCTCGATATATGGACCTACAGCTGCATCAACTGTCAGCGCACGCTGCCGTATATCAAGGAGTGGTATGACA
>JAFAPB010000018.1 GCA_019247335.1 Candidatus Kaiserbacteria bacterium | reverse complement strand
TGCTCGGCGACGCCGACCTCAACGAAACGTTCTGGAAATTTCGCGCGGAATTCTTCGACGCGGGTCGATTCCGTGAGATCGGCCGAGAGCGCGACGACGCGCGGATCCGCTTCCGCGGCCGCGACAAGGCCCTTGCCGAAGCCGTCGCGCGTCGCCGCCTGCGCGGGCGTGTCGAATACATTCTCTGCAAGCCGTGCGTCGGGATCGATCATATATCCAAGAGTTTGAGTCCGATATCGTCGTTCATTGCGCGCGAGACGGATTCACCGAAACGCGTTAAGAATATTTCGAGTGTGACCGCGACTTCGGTCTCTTTGACATGCCCGCCGATCGTACCGAGCCTCGCTTCACAAGCGGAGAGGACCGCGTGCAAATGAATGAAGGGTTTTCCGTCGACGAGCGCGATATTGCCCGTCATGCTCGCGACCTCGCGATCTTCCGGATGCGTCTCAAAGACGTATTCTTTTTTCTCGAGCGGATAGTAGCCAATCACGGTATTTTTGACCGCGCCGAGGCCATGAAAAAAGCCCGCCTGTATCCCCTGCTTCTCGCAAAAATCAGTGAGTGTCGCGATCACCGACTCTCCCTTTTCGAGCCGCAGAAGATAGCCCTGCTCTGTTTTTCGTGCGCGCATATTACTGGTGTTCGCTCGCGATCTTGCCGTGCATGGTGCGGAGCTCATTTAGAAATGCGGCGCCTTCTTCCTTGCTCGGGGGCTTCCCGTGCCAACGATAATCGCGCTCGATCGAGGCGATGCCCTTCCCCGGAATCGTATGCGCGATGATGACGGTTGGCCGCTCGTAGATCGCTTTCGCCTCTTCGCATGCGGCGGCGAATTGCGCGATGTCGTGCCCGTCGATCTCAAGCACATGCCAGTTGAACGCCTCGTACTTATCGCGCAGAGGCTCGAGTGGCATGATGGATTCGGTATAGCCGTCGATCTGGATGTTGTTGCGGTCGATGATCGCGGTCAGGTTCGAGAGACGGTTCGCGCCCGCGAACATCATCGCTTCCCAGATATTGCCGCAGTCGTGCTCGCCGTCGGAGAGCGCGGCATAGACGTGGAAATTCGCGCGGTCCATCCGTGCCGCGTACGCGATCCCCGCCGCCTGCGAGAGCCCGGAGCCGAGGGGCCCGGACGTCGATTCAAGGCCGGGAAGACGTTCGCGCTCCGGGTGGCCCTGGAGGCGCGAGCCGAATTTGCGCAGCGTCAGGCACTCCTCCACCGGAAAGTAGCCGGCATGCGCCATCGCGGCGTAGCGGACGGGCACGATATGGCCGTTCGAGAGGATGAGGCGGTCGCGTTCGCTCCAGTCCGGGTTTTTTGGGTCGTGCTTCAAGACGCGGAAATACAGCGCAGTAAAAATATCCGCCATGCCCAAGGGCCCTGCGGTGTGGCCCGAGCCCGCAGCGACGAGCATCTCGATGATCGTCTGGCGAATATCGTTCGCTTTTTCCGAGAGCGATTTCAATTCCGCATCAGTGAGCGGCAGCATTCTCAAAGTATATCGCGAAAAAATTACGCGAGCGTTTCGACGGGCGGCTGGCAGCCGCGCATCGCGCGATCGAGCATCTTTTCGTACGCAAGCGCCATGTTCGGCGCTTTTGATATCGCCGAACCGACGCAGAGCCTGTTGGCGCCCGCGCGGACGAGAAGTTCGACATTCGCTTCGGAGATACCGCCGTCGACGGCGACTAAGAGATCCGGATAGAGCGCGTGCAATTCCTCGACGCGCGCGAGCGCGCGCTCGTCGAAGGGCTGCCCCTGTGCGCCGATCTTCGCGATCGACATGAGCTGTACGACGTCGCACTGGTCGACGACGCTCTCGATCGACTCGAGCGGCGTATCGATAAGGAGCGCGAGACCGACTTCGCGCGCGCCGGCCGCGCGGTAGCGCTCGAAAGCGCCGCGCGCGTCCGCCGGCTCCGCGAACGCTTCGATGTGCGGAATGATGCGCGAAGCTCCCGCGCGCGCGAATTGCACCCCGACCTCAAGCGGATCTTCCACCATGAGGTGGATTTCGTACAACGTCTTGTCCGATTCCGGCAACGGTCGCCCGCCGGCATAGAGCGCGGAGAGTTCCGCCATCTGACCGTAGTGGTACGGCCACGAGACAACGGGCGCGAATCGGCCGTCGGCGACGTCGAGCTGGACCCCAGGCGAAAAATCCGCGAATTCTTTCGTGCGACGCTCTAATTCCGCGAGATCCGGCGGACAGGTGTTCGTCGGAATGATGTGCGGATCGCAGATATAGCGCATGCGTTTGGATTACGGACCGACAGAGTATTGCACGCCGGTGAGCGACGAGCCGAGCGACGTGGTGTTGCAGGTGGATGCGGGCGCGGTGCCTTCGATCACGGTGCCGAGGCAGTAGAACGTGCCGCCGGCCGTCGTCTTATAGACATAGTGATATGCGCCGCCGAGCGGATCATCGGGGATCGACGAAATGTATGAGGGAGCGAGCGCGGTCAGCGCGGTCGCCGCGTTCGCCTGGGTGGTCGCGGCCGGATACTGGTTGTTGTCGTTGTAGTAGAGCTCGAGCGCGGTCTGGAGGGATTTCATATCCGAGAGGCGACGTGCGTCGCGGCCCTTTTTGCGGGCGCCGTTGAGCGAAGCCAAGATGACCGACGAAAGGAGTCCAATGATGGCGATAACCACCAGCAATTCAATGAGCGTGAAGCCGCGCTCTTTGCGCTTGCCGAGACTCTCCGCGATCCTGAAAAATGATGTCATATAGATATATTACTCTGCGCTGGTATTAGCCGCCGGGGGCGGAGGCGGCGCGCCGCCGCCGGAGAACGACTTAAAGATAAAGTAGCCCGCGATAAGTGCAATCACCACGATGCCGATAAGGATGTACTGTGCCTGCTGGGCATTCGAAGCCAAGCCCCAGGAGACGATCTTGCCGGTGAGATCCGTGCCGCGCGCTTCCACGGGCGGGGCACCGAATTCATTCCTTTGGTCGTCGAATTGGAGGTCGCTCATGGGGCTAAGTATACATTAATAGGGGGCTTTTTTTGTGCTGATGTGGATTAGGCCGATCCCGGCAGCGCATCGAGCTTCTGGATACGGCGGGCGTGCCGGTCTTCCCCCGGATACGGGTGGGCGAGCCAGGATTTCACGGCATTTTTGGCCTCCTCTTCGCTCAAAAAGCGGGCGCCGAGCGAGAGCGCATTCGCTCCGTTGTGCTCGCGCGTTGAGGAGAGCATATCGAGCTCTTTGCCGCTCATATCCTTTTGTGTGCCCTTCGGCTCGCCGTAATAGAGCGCGCAGCGCACGCCCGGGAAACGATTCGCCGCCATCGCCTCCCCTTGCCCGGATGCGCCGATCACGATCGCGCGGCTCTCGATCCCTGCTGCGCTATCAGCCGCGAGCAGTTTTGCTGCGCGTCCGATGAAATCGGGATAGTCGTCGGCTTTGTCGAACTCGAACGCGCCGCAATCGACCGCTTCGAGCGGCAATCCCGCGGTCGAGAGTGAATTCACGTACGCGATCAGTATCGCTTTGAGATCAAATCCGGCGTGATCTGCGGCGAAGTACACCTTCATAACAGACTACATCTTGCTTGCGACGGAGATAACGTGTTCGACGAGCGTGTGCGTGTACCCCATTTCGTTGTCGTACCAGGCGAGGACTTTGACGAGCGTGCCGTCGACGACGCGCGTCATGCCGAGGTCGGCGATCGCGCCGTACGGAAGTCCCAAAATATCGGACGAAACAAGCGGCTCCTCGGAGACCGCAAAGACGCGCTTCCATTTATCTGTCGCCGCGGCGGCTTTGAGCGCGGCATTCACTTCTTCAACAGTCGTCGCGCGCTTCGGGACGAAGGTCACGTCGACGATCGATCCCGCAGGGACCGGCACGCGCACTGCGATGCCGTCGAACTTACCCTTGAGCTGCGGGTATGCAAGCGCGGTCGCCTTCGCCGCGCCGGTCGATGAGGGCGCGAGATTCTCCGCGCCTGCGCGGCCGCGGCGGAAATCATCCGGCGCGGGGCCGTCGACGATCGATTGCGTCGCGGTGTAGGCGTGCGTCGTATTTAAGAGTGCGCGCTCAATGCCGATCGCCTCTTCAAGCACGCCGATCAAGGGGTTGGCCGCATTCGTCGTGCATGAGGCATTCGAGGTGATATCGCACGTGCCGAACTTCTCTTCGTTGGCGCCGATCAGGATCGTTTCGGC
>JAFAPB010000085.1 GCA_019247335.1 Candidatus Kaiserbacteria bacterium | reverse complement strand
CAAGAAAAACTTCTCTCCGAAATTCGCGACATTCTGAAAGAGAAGGAAGGAGGCGCGCAGTCGCACGAGCCACAGCAAAAATAGTGCGACCCCGGAGTCTGACGACCCCGGGGCGCAGAACGCGCGTTCCTCAATGCGCGTTTTCGTCGAGCAGATGTGCATCGAAGGTCGAAGCCGACGCCGGGTAGGTGAGAATATCGTCCCACACGGTGTCTCTCATGTCGCTGGGCCAGCTGAGCTCGCGCCAGCGATTCACACTCGAAGTCTGGATGAGACGGAGGCCGTCCGCATCGCCTTCCGGATACACGAACGGAGTCGTGTCGAGTACCAGAACGTGCGATGCCATGAAGGCCGCGCCCTTCGCGTAGACTTCCAGCATGATTCCAAGCGCGCTCTGCGACCCGATCGAGAGGTTCGCCTGATCGCGCTTGGCCGTTTGTGCGTTCGCGGTCTGCGTAGCGAGCAATGCCGCGAAGGCAATCAACCCCAACTTACGCCGCATTTCAAAGCCCTCAGCCACCTGGTTGTTTTTTATACATATCTCTCGTCAAGCGTGGCGGCTTGCGGGAGTACTGCCAAAAGCGTACGGGGCCGTTCAAAGCGGGTCAAGCGTGTTCTTCATCCATAAAAAAACGAGCCCGGAAGTCACGACGCCAGATTGCGTCGCGACTTCCGGGTCGGCACGTCAGCCCCCGCGGCAAAGCCTCACGTCACAGCGCTGGCTGTGGCCGTTGGTGAACCTGGCCAAAGGTCTGATGCGGCGTCGCAATCGCACCAGATGCAGTCCGCGCCGGCTTGCTTGTGGATTTCTTGCGCGCATTCTCGCTCTTGCGCTTTTTGCTTGAGCGGAGCTTACAGCGTTGCATACCGCCTTGGCTTGCACTGTGCATATGTACTCCCGATTTTCAAAATGCCCAATTCACGGAACGACATCTCTAAGGAGCTCGTTCGCGATGTCTTAATCTTGTAATTTCATTAAAAGAGTGTCAACGGGAATACCTGCATAAAAATTCGAACCTCGGGGATTCGATCGAGTGCCTTGCGGCAGTCGAGGATTCCCCGAGGTTAGTTCATCCCGTCACGGATGTTGTGCGGTTGGCCCGCGCTTGTACTCGTGAGTTCAGCCGGAGGCTGCCGTCGACGAGCGCCACGGTGACAGTCGTTCAGAACGACCGGACCAACGCTTCAGCGCGAAGAAGGTCTACTGCTTGGTGCCCTCGATGACGCCATGCTGCGCGGTGTAGTGCGCTTTGCGACCGACCTGACGCTTCGTCCAGCTGCCCACGACCACGTTCGCGCCGCGCAGCGAACCCGCCGCCTGCTTCGACTTCTTCATTTCAAACGTCGCCAACTTGTTCATGATCATCCTCCTGATCTCTGTCTTGGCGATAACTCGGTTCAGGTGCGGTTCACCTTCCCCGTACTTAAAGTATGAACCTCATGAAAAAGCGGTCAAGCGCTTGTGTGTATAAGTAAAAACAGCGTTTTTATGTATAATCCCGCCATGATTCTCACATTCCACGAAGGTTCATGCATCCGCGCTTCAGCAGGGGATACGAGCGTCGTTTTCGGCCCGGTCTCGAAACAATCCAAGAAATTTAAGCCCGTAAATTTCGGCGCCGATGTCGCCGTTGTGAGTTTGAACCACGCGGATATGAACGGCGCCTCCGATGCGGGACGCGGTGAGAAGCAACCTTTTGCAATCATGGGTCCGGGCGAGTACGAATTGAAAGACATGACCGTCTCCGGGTTCCCTGCGGGATCGATGTACGGCGGCGAAGGCCGGATCAATACCGTGTACTCGCTCCATCTCGATGGCCTTTCACTCATGTATCTCGGCGCGCTCGGCGATATGGACCTGCCATCGGAGGTATTGGAAATGGATTCGCCCGATATTTTGATCACGCCGATCGGCGGCGAGGGCGCGCTCAATCCGGCGGAAGCGGAGAAGCTCGCGGTGAAGCTCGAAGCCAAGATCATCATTCCGGTCTTGTACGACGATAAGACATTGAAGCAATTTTTGAAGGAAGCCGGCGCCGAGGGCACGAAGCCGGTCGACAAACTGACAGTGAAGCCACGCGATCTCTCTGGCAAACAGAACGAAGTCGTCGTCCTCTCCGCGTAGTACAATTTATATATGCCGCTCTGGCGCACGATCGATCACATGAAAACGCGCCCCAAAGACGATCGGGTCGCCTTTGCCGCGTCGATCGCGATCGGCGTCGTCGTTGTCCTTTTCCTTGGATGGGCGCTCGTCTCGCTCGGCCGCGTGCGCAGCTACGCGGTCATCCATGGCACGCCGCAGGCCGCTTCTGCAGCAGCAGCCTTCGGCGATCAAACGCAAGACTCGCAAGCGCCCGCGCCCGGTGATCAGACGCTCGTGACGGCACCGGTGCCGGATTCCGACGCATCATTCGGCGATCAATCCGCCGCACAGGCCGGGATGCAAGTAGACATGAGCGCGACCGCCTCTTCTACCGATTCCACTGACGCGACGAGCACGGACTATCTTTCGCAATAAAGAAAACCGCCTCGTCGGGAAGCCCGACGAGGGGTAAGGCGGCGTCACGAGGCCGCGGTGTCCGTTGGCAAGTCAGGCCAGCGGAAGATGGTCCGCCACGAGTAGAACGTGGCAACGAAGAGCGCAAGCGGCACGAGTCCCATAAGGGCGAGCGTGAGCGTGTCCCGATCCATCGGATGCGGGTCCAGCATGTAGTAGCGCTGGAACGTGAGCAGCCCCGCCGTGCCGAGCGTGAAGATCGTGACGATAGCCGCGATTGCGCGTGTGAAGAAGCGCGCCTCGCCCAGCACGCCGTGGTGCTCGTATTCGGCGAATCGCCAGTGACTGTATGACCTGGCGCCGCCGATGAGCGCGAATGTGCAGCCGGCTGACGCCAGCCAGGTGTTTGGCACGTTGCCGAGATAATAGGCACCGCCGGCGAGGCTTGCCATAATGGCGGCTATCGCGAGCATGATGTAGCAAAATGGCTGCCAGTTGATCCCGAAGCAGTTGTCTGCGTCGCTGTTGTCATCGGCGCCGGGCGCGCCGTTAACGGTAGCTGGACTCATTGGATTCCATCCCTTTGCGAGGAGACCCGAACATGGGTCGACTCTTTTAATTATACATTATATTTATATAGGAGTCAAATTAAATAATATACTCATTTCAAGCCAAAAGTGATGGAAATGAAGATGCATTCGTGATAAAATAGACATACGATATGGCGCGGGAAAAGAACGAAAAACCGAATGATTCGGCGGAGGCGAAGCCCGTCTCGACCAACGTCGTCGCGCGCTCGATCACGACCGAAATGCGCGAGTCGTACCTCGACTACGCGATGTCCGTCATCACGGCGCGCGCGCTTCCCGATGTGCGCGACGGATTGAAACCGGTGCACCGCAGAATCTTGTACGCGATGTATGAAGCGGGCCTCACGGTTTCCGCGAAGACGCGCAAGTCAGCGACCGTCGTCGGCGACGTGATCGGCAAATATCATCCGCACGGCGATGCGGCCGTCTACGACTCGATGGTGAAAATGGCGCAGGATTTTACGATGCGCTATCCGCTCGTTATCGGCCAGGGCAACTTCGGTTCGATCGACGGCGACGGCGCCGCGGCGTACCGCTACACCGAGGCCAAGATGTCGCGCCTTGCAGGCGAGATGCTGCGCGATATCGAAAAAGAGACGGTCGAGTTCCGTCCCAATTACGACAACACCAAAAAAGAGCCGGCGGTCATGCCGACAGCGATCCCGAACCTCCTCCTTAACGGCACGCTCGGAATCGCGGTCGGTATGGCATCGAATATTCCGCCGCACAATCTGCGCGAAGTGTGCGACGCGGCGGTGCACCTCGTCGATAATCCCGACGCGACGACGGAAGATCTCATGCAGTTCGTGCAGGGACCGGATTTTCCGACCGGCTGCATCGCGTTCAATCAGAAAGACATCGCGCATGCCTACGCCTCGGGCCGGGGTCCCGTTGTCGTACGCGGCGATGCGGAAATAGTCGAAGGTAAAAAAGGCGATTACGAGATCGTTATCACCTCGATCCCGTTTCGCGTCGTGAAGGCAGACCTCATCACGAAGATCGCTGACTTGGTCCATGAGAAAAAGCTCGAAGGCATTCGCGATATACGCGACGAGAGCGCCAAAGACATCCGCGTCGTGATCGAATTGAAGAACAATGCGAACGCGCAGACTGTTTTGAATTATCTCTACAAGCACACGCAGCTCGAAGAGACCTTCCACTACAACATGGTCTCGCTCGTCGACGGCGTGCCGCAGACGCTCTCTTTGAAGGCGATGATCGAGTACTACCTCGCGCACCGCAAAGAGGTCGTCACGCGCCGCACTAAGTACGACTTGCGCATCGCGGAGGCGCGCGAGCACATCCTCCTCGGCCTCAAGAAGGCGCTCGATCATATCGACGAGATCATCGCGCTCATTAAAAAGTCGAAAGATGTCGACGACGCGCGCGCGGGGCTCATGTCGAAGTTCAAATTCTCGGAATTGCAGGCCAATGCGATCCTCGACATGCGCCTCCAGAAGCTTGCGGGCCTCGAGCGCAAGAAGATCGAGGACGAACTGAAGCAGATCCAGGCGCTGATCGAAGAATTGCGGGCGCTTTTAAAGAGCGAGAAGAAACTCCTGGATCTCATCAAGAAGGAGATCGGCGAGATCATCGAGAAATACGGCGACGATCGCCGCACCAAGATAGTGAAGCGCGCCGCGACCATTCTTTCGGCAGAAGATCTCGTCGCCGATGAGGATTTTGTGCTGGTCCTCACGCAGGGCGGCTACATCAAGCGCACCAATCCGCAGGAATACCGGCGCCAGAAGCGCGGGGGCGTGGGCGTCGTCGATCTCGAC
>JAFAPB010000071.1 GCA_019247335.1 Candidatus Kaiserbacteria bacterium | reverse complement strand
GAGGCGTGCCAAGGTAACGGGCTCGTCGCGGTAGAAATGCACTTCCTTCCGACCGTGTATGTGACGTGCGATGTGTGCAATGGAAAGCGTTTTATGAAAGAGACACTCGAGATCCGTTACAAGAAAAAGAATATCCACGACGTGCTGACCATGACGGTCGAGCAGGCGATGGCGTTTTTCGAGGATATTCCGGCGATCTACGACCGCTTGAAAACGCTCGATGACGTCGGACTCGGTTATCTCGAACTCGGACAGAGCGCGACCACGCTCTCTGGCGGCGAAGCGCAGCGTGTGAAGATCGCATCAGAACTCTATCGACCGCACATTACGAAATCTATTTATCTTCTTGATGAGCCGACGGTCGGGTTGCATTACGACGACGTGGCGAAGCTGATTGACATCCTGCAAAAACTCGTTGAACGCGGCAATACCGTCGTTGTGATCGAGCACAATCTCGATGTCTTAAAGAGCGCCGATTACATGATCGATATGGGTCCAGAAGGCGGCGAGGGCGGCGGCAAAGTCGTCGCGACGGGCACGCCCGAAGAAGTTTCGCGCACTGACGGCTCGCACACCGGATACTATCTGAAGCGGATGCTTAAAAAGAAAAAGGTATAAGAAAAGAGGGTCGTTGCCGGCCCCCTTCTCGCGATTCAGAAATCGCGTATGCGCGGACGTTCTCTGTACCGCTGGATCTCGTCAGTCAGCCGCCGCCGACGTATCGCACCGGTTCGGTTGAGCCGGTAGCCGAGGTCCAGGAAATCGATACAGAGCACTGTCGTATCGAGTTCTGGGATACCGCATTCGCTGATCACGTCGAGACACTTCGCCTCCCAGAGGCCCCAGAGAGCGAGCCTCATGAGGCCTTCGTCGATCATGCAGCCCCGGTTGAGGAGCCGCACAATGAGTCCGCGGCCGATCTGAAACTCGCGCGCATTCAATACATGAAGGAGGTTGTGTTCGCGGATGAGCTGCAGCTCTTCCACTTCCTCATCCATGACCGCATCAGAACAGTCGAGCATAGCGTAGCCCCTGGTTCTTGTTTCGCTGCGTCTACTCTAATGTGCGGGAACACAATGTCCAGCTACTCGCGGTACTCTTCCCAGGATTTGGCAGGAAATGCTGTTGGGTCATTTTCTGCAAGCGCGGTCACGAAACCCTCCGCGAGCTGACGATTGGTGATAAGCGGGATATTCATGTCGATCGCTTTGCGACGCACTATGAATCCGTCGATCGCGTCGCGGACGCGGATCGGAATATTGATGATGAGATCGAGTTCTCCCGAAGCGAGCAGCTGCGAGACATTCGGCGTGCCTTTATTCTGTAGCTTCCATACCTTCGTGCATCTGATGCCGTGTTCGCGTAGGAATTCGGCGGTGTGTTCCGTCGCATACAGCGTGTATCCCATTTCAAAGAGCTGTTGCACGGAAGGGAGCAGCTTGATCTTGTTTTCTTCGCCGCCGAGGGAGATGAGAATATTCTTTCTCGGGAGGCGCATACCGGAGGCCATCATAGATTTGAGAAGCGCCTCGCCGTAGGTGTCGCCGAAGCAGGCGACCTCGCCCGTCGAGCCCATTTCGACCGATGTAGTCGGGTCCGCGCCCTTGATGCGGTTGTAGGAAAATTGCGGCGATTTCACCGCGACGGTGTCGAGCTCTACCGTGCGATAGTTGCCAGCGATATCTTCGCCAAGCATGCTCTTGAGCGCGAGCGCGATGAAGTTGTGACCAGTAACCTTCGAAACGAAGGGGAAGCTGCGCGAAGCGCGCATGTTGCATTCGATGACCATAAGGTGGTTGTCCTTCGCGAGGAATTGGATATTGAAAGGTCCCGAGATCTTAAGCGCTTTTACGATGTCCTTGGTGATGTGCTTGGCACGACGGATCGTTTCCAGGTACGTGCGTTGCGGCGGAAGGACGACCGTCGCATCGCCCGAATGGGTGCCCGCATTTTCCACATGCTCCGTGATCGCATAGATGACGAGCTTGCCTTTCTGCGCGACGCCGTCGATCTCGATCTCGCGCGCATTCTCGACGAATTTCGAAACGACGACCGGATGATCTTGGGAGATGCCCGCCGCTTTTTTCAGAAACTTTACAAGCGAACGCTCATCATACGCGACCTTCATTGCGGAGCCCGAGAGCACATACGAAGGTCGCACCAGTACCGGATATCCGAGCTCGTTTGCTTTTTTGCGTGCGGCCGCCGGTGTCGTCACTTCGGTCCAGCCGGGCTGATGGATGCCGAGCTCATCGAGCAATTTTGAAAATACATGGCGATCTTCCGCTCGATCGATATCTTCGGGCGAGGTACCGAAAATGCGGA
>JAFAPB010000036.1 GCA_019247335.1 Candidatus Kaiserbacteria bacterium | reverse complement strand
TGAAATCATCGATCACGGTATCGCCGATCGCGAGGACGTCCATATAAAAATTTTAGCACGTGCAAAAAGAAAGTTTCGCGCATATAGTGAAAATAGTTTGCTTTCGGAGGCCTACATCATGTTGAACCCAGGATACCGACCGCGCGTCGCGTTCGCGGGGATGCCTCACCGGCAGTTCTGCAGCGTGATCGCGCCGGCGACTTCAGCGGATGCGGCGCATACATGGTCCGTCATCATTTCAGTACCGGATCGAATGCTCCCACCGGCGCTTCAATGCGGCGATCCGTATACCGCGATCATCTTCGAGGTCTGCGACGTGGAACTGCGTAAGGCGGAACGCTCGATCATTTGGGTGCTGCGGATCGGTACCCTCGATGACCGGACGCTCATTGAATACGATCCGCCGCCGACACTGCACAACGGGGCGGAAATCCGGATGACGTCGCGGACGGACGCGGCAGGGAAGCCCGTCGGGCCGTGGACCCACATCTGCTATGTCGGTCCGGACGGAGTCGCGAAGACACGTCGGCATCACAGGAAAGGACGCAGCCGATGACGCAACGCATCATCACGTGGCTGAAGGTCTTCACGGAGGAGCGGGACCGCGGCGTCGTTTCGCCCGCGGAATCGGTCCTTGAGCGCGAGCGCCGCGGTGGCACGGCGTTCGACTACAGAGAGCTCTACGACCGTCGCCTGAGCGAGGAGTGGACTGCTGGATACGTGCAAGCCGCCTTGCTGCGGGCAGCGAATGATCGAAAAGCCCTGTTAGTCCGCATACCAGGCCGGATGCGTGCGGTGAACGACGTCGCCGCACATCTTGCGTCGGTGCGTCAGGCTTTCTCGCTGATCGCGTACGAACCGTGGTCGTGGAGCCTCACGTATAAGCCCGGTATCGTGACGCTGGTCGTCCCGCTCTTTTCCCGCTATGAGATGGGAGCTGCGCTCGCCCTCAAAGCAAGAACACGGACCCGATCGGCATGAACGAACGGGTCCGTTTGCTGTATACTTTTCCTATGCGCACCTTGCGAGAGGCGATCGAGTCCGCGAAAAAAGCGGGGGCCGCGTTAGGGCATTTCAATATTTCTGATTCCAATCAGCTCAAAGCGCTCGCCTCCGCCTCGCGCGAGACGGGACTCCCTGTCATTGTCGGGCTCTCGGAAGGCGAGCGCGATTATTTCCCGCTCTCGCACGCAAAAGCGCTCGTCGAGCGCTACCGCGCCGACGGCTTGGAGCTGTATTTGAACGCGGATCACACGTATTCGATCGAAAAAGTGCGCGCCGCGATCGAAAGTGGCGTCGATTCGATCATTTTTGACGGCGCAAAGGGCGAGATGGCGGAAAATATCGCGAAGACCAAAGAGGCGGTCGCGATCGCTCGCGCGAGCGATCGTGACGTCATCGCGGAAGCAGAGCTCGGCTACATCGGGCAATCCTCGAAAGTGCTTACGGAACTGCCGGAAGGCGCTGCACTGACGGAAGAAATGGAGACATCGGTTGCCGATGCGGTGAAATTCGTCGGCGAGACGGGGATCGATTGTTTTGCGCCCGCGGTCGGCAACGTGCACGGCATGCTCGGCGTCGCCAAAGATCCGCCGCTCAATATTCAACGGATCAGTGAAATAGCGGCAGCGGTGCCGGCGCGGCTGGTCTTGCACGGCGCGTCGGGCAACAGCGAGGCCGACATACGCGCAGCGATCAAGGCGGGCGTCTGCATCGTGCATATCAATACTGAATTTCGCGTCGCGTACAAAACAGGGCTTGCGAAGGGGCTCGCGGGCGAGGAAGTAGCGCCTTATAAATTCCTCGCACCGGCGCTTGAGGAAATGAAAGCGCTGATCGTGCAAAAGCTGAAGCTCTTCGCCGGCAGATAAAAAGCAAGCGGCGCTTAGCGCGCCGCAAGGTCGAGATCAGTCCCGATGAAACGGGCGAGCGAGACGATGCATGCTGCATAGCAGCCTGCTACGTAATCGTCGAGCATCACGCCATTCGGGTTCTTCAGGTTGTCGAAATACCGCACGCCTGGCGGCTTCGTGATGTCGAACAGACGGAATGCGAGCAGTCCGATCAGGATGATCCGCCAGTCGACGGGCTCGCCGATCACGGGCCCGAACGCAATCAGCATGCCGAGCACCTCGTCGATCACGATCTGGTTCTGATCGCGATTCTTCCACTTGCCGCCGTTCATGTACGGCCCGATGGCGGAGATCATCAGCTCCGCTTGGGGGATCGAATAGATCCCGATTGCGTACACGATCAAGACGATGACGGCGTACACGTACGGCGATCCGATCCAAAGCAGCGCTAAACAGAGGGGCAGCGCAGCGAGCGAGCCCCACGTCCCTCCCATCTGTTTAAGTCCGAGTACCGGCGGGAGGAAGCCGGATCCGAACCACGTCGCGAAGATGAACTTCACGTATTCCATGACGGCCTCCTCAAGAATCTTGCGGAACGATAGCGCACCGGAGGCGCTTTACAAGCGCCGAGAAATCGTTGCAAAACCGCGCGAAATCCGTATACTCACGAGTCATGATTATGACGTTGGAGGTCAAACCGCGCGACAAGGAAAGCGCGGATGAGATCCGCAAATCCGGACGCGTGCCGGCGGTTTTTTACGGGCCCAAGGAAAATCCGGTCGCGATTTCGATCGATGGCCGCCAGCTCGAACATATCTGGCGCGAGGCCGGCGAGACGACCCTGATCACGCTCAAAGGCGCAGGCCACGACGTCGATACGCTCATCCATGACGTGCAGATCCATCCGGTGACCGGCAAGGTGCTGCACGCCGATTTCTATGCGATCGAAAAAGGCAAGAAGGTGGAGGTGAACATTCCGCTCGAGTTCGTCGGACAGGCGCCGGCCGAGAAGCTCGGTCACATCATTTCGAAAGTGGTGCACGAGATCGCGATCGAGGTCGCGCCGCAGGAGATCCCGCATGTTTTCGAGATCGATCTCGCGAAGCTCGAGAATGTCGGCGATCACGTGCTTGCCAAGGACATCAAGCTGCCCGCGTCGGCCGAGCTCAAAGTGGATCCGGAAGAAATCCTCGTGACGGTCACTGAATTCAAAGAAGAGAAGGAAGAGACGCCGGCACCGGCGGCCGAAAGCGCGGAGGGCGCGACTGCGGAAGGCGCAGCGGAGGGCGCTGCCGAAAGTGCGGAAGCGTCTGCCGAGGGCGAAGTAAAGAGCGAATAATTTTCTCCATGAAGAGCGCCGCACATTCTGTGCGGCGCTCTCGCTTTGCAACGCGAGTCTTCGTTCCGCAAGCAATAAACTGCGCCCATGCGGGGTATACTGATATGCAAGGATATGTCCGCAAGGAACATTGGTGCGACCGCTCTTGCCGCGGTACTGATAGCGTTGCCGTTTTTTTCGTATGCTGATTCGCTCGACGATCAGCGAGCCGCGCTCCAGGCGCAGCTCGATCAGATCAATCAGGAAATAGCGCAGAATCAGGGCGACCTCGCCGCGAAGCAAAAGGAGCGCACCTCGCTCGAGCGCGACGTCGCGATACTCGACTCCAAGATCAAAGACGCGCAGCTGCAGATCAAGCGGCGCGATCTCACGATCACGCAGATCAAAAACGATATCGTACAGAAGCAGCAGGGCATCGTCTCGCTCGATTCCAAAGTAGCGGCGGGGCAGGCGAGTGTCGCGCAGATGTTACGGCGCACGCGCGAGATCGACGACACCTCGCTCGTGCAGCTTGCGCTCGGCGAATCCATGACGGACCTTTTCCAGGACATCGATGATTTTCAGCAGATCCAGGGCGCGCTCGACGACGCCTTCACGCAGATGGCGGCGGCCCGATCGGATCTCGCGGCGCGCAAATCCGCGCTCCAAGATCAGCAGACGGAAGAGAGCGACCTTCTGCAGCTTCAGGTCCTCCAGCAGAACCAGCTCAAGCAGACGGAAAAGGACAAACAGAATCTCGTGACCCAGGCGAAGGGGCAGGAGGCGACCTATCAGAAGATCATCGCGCAGAAGCAACAGACCGCCGCGCAGATCAAGGCGGCGCTCTTCTCGCTCAACGGCGCGAATCACAGCTCATCATTCGGCGACATGGTCGGCTACGCACAGGAAGCATCGGCAAAAACCGGCGTGCGCCCGGCAGTTATCCTCGGCATTCTGCGCGAGGAGAGCGATCTCGGGAAGAACGTCGGCACCGGCAATTGGAAGGTCGATATGAAAGCGCCGCGCGACACCGTGCCGTTCCAGCAAATAACGGCCGAGCTCGGACTCAATCCCGATACGCAGCCCGTTTCGAAGCGCCAAAGCTATGGTTATGGCGGCGCGATGGGCCCCGCGCAATTCATTCCCTCGACGTGGATGCTCTACAAGGATCGGATCTCGCAGGTTTCGGGGCAGAATCCGCCGAACCCGTGGGATCCGCGCACGGCGACCTTCGCGACAGCGCTTTTGATGGCGGACAACGGCGCGGACGGGGGCACCCGGACGGCGGAGCGCACGGCGGCGCTCAAATACTTGGCGGGCAGCAACTGGGCGAAGGCCGCATACGCTTTTTACGGCGACAACGTGATGTGCTACGCGGATACGTATCAATATCAGATCGACGTGCTCAACGGTGCGACGAGCGCCTCGCCGCCGCCGGAGTGCTAGGGCGGAAGTTGTAATTTGCCCGGATTTCCGTATAATCGCCGGACATGAAAAAGGAAATCCATCCGGAGGACTATCGCCAGGTGATCTTCGAGGACGTGACCTCGGGGCAGCGTTTTCTCATTGGCTCGACGATCGCGACCGAAAAGACCGACAAATGGGAGGATGGCAAAGAGTATCCGGTATTCCAGATCGAAATTTCGAGCGCTTCGCACCCGTTCTACACGGGTCAGTCGAAGACGATCGACACCGCGGGCCGCGTCGACAAGTTCAAGAAGCGCGCTGCAGCCGCGAAGACGAAAGGTTCCAAGAAGTAACTTCGTTTCGACGATGACGCCTCTCGGGCGTCATCGTCTTTTTGAACGCTATGGCGGACTCTTCATCACTCAACCCACAGGACTATGCGGACGATCCGCGGGTTTCGTATTTGGTAGTCGAATGGAATCGTCTTTCACAGGCCGAAAAAGACGCGCAGGAACTCGTCGAGGTGGACCCGTCGATGAAAGAGCTTGCCGAGAAAGAGGTCGAAGAGATCGAGGCGCAGAAAGAAGCATTAATGAAGCAGATGGAATCGATCATCGGCGATCCGAATGAGCGCGAATGGCCGAACGAGGTCGTGGTCGAAGTGCGCGCGGGCGTCGGCGGCGAAGAAGCGTCGCTCTTTGCGGAAGAGCTCGCCGCGATGTATCTGCGCTATGCGGAATCGCGCGGATGGAAATGGCGCTCGCTCGACGAATCTCGCGCGGCCCTCGGCGGGCTCAAAGAGGCGCAGTTCGAAATAAAAGGCGCCGATGCGTATCGCATCTTGCAGTACGAGACCGGCGTGCACCGCGTGCAGCGCGTGCCGGCGACCGAAAAGCAGGGACGCATCCATACCTCGACCGCATCCGTCGCCATTTTGCCGATCTACAAGCGTACCAAGGTGGTCGTGAATCCTTCAGATCTCGAGATCGAAACCTCCCGCTCCGGCGGCGCGGGCGGGCAGAACGTGAATAAGGTCGAGACGGCCGTACGCATCATTCACAAGCCGACCGGCATGGACGTGCGTTGCACATCGGAGCGCAGCCAGGCGCAGAATAAAGAGAAGGCGATGCAGCTCCTCCTCTCGCGCCTCCAGCAGGCGCAGGACGAGCGCGAAGCGCGCGAGCGCGCTGCCGATCGTAAGGCGCAGGTGGGGACGGGCGATCGATCCGAGAAGATCCGGACGTACAACTTCCCGCAGGATAGGATCACGGACCACCGCATCAAGGAGAGCTGGTCGAATATCCCGAAGATCATGGCCGGTGGCCTCGGTCCCATACTCGAAGCGCTCGAGAAGGCGGGCGGAGGCGAAGCGGTTGGCGATGGTGAGTGATCCCGAGAGCAGCGGTGCCTTTGATCGCCACTCGTTTGCTAATCTTAAAGCCGGCCTGACTGACTACGGCTTGCTCACGCGCCTACGTTTTGCTATATTCTGGCCACGCCTTCGGGCGGCCTTTATTTAGATTCCATGGCGACTGAAACCGATATCAAGACGCTGTTCGACGCAGGAGCGCATTTCGGCTACCCGCGCGCTCGCCGCCATCCCTCTGCCGCCCCCTACATCTTCGGCACCAAGGATCGAACCGACATCTTCAATCTCGAAGAGACCGAAAAGCGCTTCGAAGCCGCTAAAGAATTCGTCTCGTCCGTTTCCGCAACGGGCCGTCAAGTCCTCTTTGTCGGCGGCAAACACGAGGCGATCTCGATCGTGAAGGAGAATGCGGAGAAGACCGGCATGCCGTATGTCGCCGGCCGCTGGATCGGCGGCACGCTCACCAATTTCAAGAATATTCGCAAGCGCATCGAACGCCTGCAGAAGCTTATGCAGGAGCGCGAGACCGGCGAGCTTGAGAAATACACGAAGCGCGAACGTCTTTTGATCGACCGCGAGATCGAGGAGCTCTTGGCCCGTTTCGGCGGCCTCGTCACGATGGCGGATCTTCCGGGCGCGCTTTTCGTTGTCGATAGCCGCTACGAAGATACGGCAGTCCGTGAAGCCAACCAGCTCAAGATCCCGGTCGTCGGCCTCGCCTCGAGCGACTGCGATTTCTCGCTCGTGCAGTATCCGATCCCCGCGAATGACACCTCCGTGCGCTCGATCCGCCTCGTTGTGGACGGCATCGCGCAGGCGGTACTCGCAGGGAAGCGTCCGGCGCAGAAGTAGTTTTTAAGGGCTCCGGCCCGATTTATACTAGGCGGCAGCGCCGCATAACAAAAGAGTTCTTATGGAAATCACCACCGATATCATCAAAGCCCTCCGCGACGAGACCGGCGTCTCCGTGATGCAGTGCAAAAAAGCGCTCGAAGAAGCTGGCGGCGATATCGAGAAAGCCAAGGTGATGCTCCGCAAGGCATCCGCCGCGATCGCGAGCAAGAAGGCCGACCGCGAGCTCGGTGCGGGCGTCGCGACCGCGTACATACACGCGGGAGGCACCGTCGTCGCCGCGCTCATCCTCTCCTGCGAGACCGATTTCGTATCCAAGAACGAAGAATTCAGGCAACTGGCCTATGAGATCGCGATGCACGTCGCCGCGATGAATCCCCAATTCAAGAGCCGCGAGGACATCAAAGAGACCGATATCCGCGCCGCGCGCGAGGTCTTCGCTTCGGAGGTCGCGAACGTGCCTGAGGGTGCGCGCGAAAAGGCGCTCCAGGGCAAGCTCGACAGCTATCTTGCGGAGCGCGTCCTTCTTGAGCAGCCCTTCGTCAAAAATCCCGATATCACGATCCGCGAGCTGATGGACCAGTACGTCCAGAAATTCGGCGAACGCATCGAGGTCGCGCGCTTCACGCGCCTCTCGGTCAAATAGTATGACCGCGGCCGCGATCGTCTTTCTCGTCGCGCTCGTCGGGATCGTCACGCTCTTCGCGCACAAGGCGTACGAACTGCGCGCCTCCCGCCCGATCGCGCCGGGACTGCGTGATCGCGCTGATGAAAGCGCGCTCGAATTCAAGCGCTTCCTCGCCCGTTCGCAAGACGAGATCAAAAAGCTTCCGCCGGAGGTCGCGTATCTTGGCCGCCTGGTATTGCACGATCTCGCGCTCGGCGCCGCAGCTTCGGCACGCTTCATCGAGCGGCAGTCGCGACGACTCGCCGATCTCGTCTCTCATCAGCGCGGCTTTCAGCGCAAAGAGACCAACTCCGCATTCTTGAAGCAGGTGAGCGAACACAAGAACGGTAACGATCTTGAAACAACATCGGAGGACGGGCAGAATAGCTAGGCACAAACAAGTGCCGCCTTAGCTCAGTTGGTAGAGCAACACTTTTGTAAAGTGAAGGTCCCCGGTTCGAGTCCGGGAGGCGGCTCACGAAGTTACCTTCGCGTGGAAGTCGCAGCAGTTGAGGTCGCGAGCTTGGCGAGATCTGGCAGGATCTTTTCGATATCTTCCATCGTATGCAATCCGTAATAGACCTTGCCCTTCACGACGAGCGCGGGGAGCGTGTCCTTCACATCGTGGATGTCGATCAGCGTCTGGAGCGCGGAGAGGCCCAGGTTGTAATCGAATGAGTAGATGCGCAATTGCGGATATTTCTCGGAGAGCCCAGTGAGCGCGTAGCCCTGCGCTTCGCAATCCTTGCAGTCGCCCTTGTTCGAATAGAAGTAAAGAATAAAGACCGATTTCAAATTGCATTTCGCCGCGACCTGCTGCATGAGGAGATAGTCTTTGATCTCAAGGAGCGAGTAGTAGCGTTTCAGCCGCGTAAGCTCTTCCTCGTTCACGTTCGGCTGCGTCTCAAGGTACGAGAGTCGCGAGGCAAGCGGCTGAATCTCGTTGGAGAGCACGGAATTCTCGGCGATGTCCGCGCAGGAGTGCTCGGCAAGCAGGTCGAACTGCGTCTCAGTCGAGAGAATGTCGATCGAAATATTGTCCTGCGTCGCCTGTATTTCCGCCACGCGGCGCGCGTTGAAATAATTGGAAAGGTAGAGCGCCGTTGCGAATATGAGCGCCGTGATCAGGAACGCGACGATGTAGCTGCTCCAGCGCGCCGTTCGATAATTGACGACCGGTTCCATAAGTTATCGCCAGCGAACGCCCGTATGGAAAACGGCGCGGTAGACCGCGACCGAGAGCCAGAGCGGCACCAGAAAACAGTAGAAGATCACGAAAAGCGGCGTCGATATCGGGGGCTTTTTCGAGCCGGTGCCGATAAAAGAGCCGATGCAGATCAGGGCGAGAATCAGGGCGACGGATGCCCATACCAAAAAGAGGATCGCGCTCGTGTTCACATAGAAAAGATCGAACGACGGGTGATAGTGGAATCCCGCGTATGTGAGCTTCAAATACTCGTCGCCGATAAGTCGCGCCGTAGAGTAGGCGATGCGTGCGAAGAAGTAGATACCGGTGAAGATCGAGAGGATAGCAAAGGGGAGAATGATGATGCCGAGATTGCCGTAGCGGCGGTTGCCGAACATATGATAGTAGTCGACGGCATTGCGCAGCCAGCCGTACGTCCAGCGCACGCGCTGGCGGAAAAGGCCTTTGAAGGTGCGCGGGGTCGCCGTGTGCACGACTGCATTCGGTGCGTTTGCGATCAGGTGCCCGGCCTCCTGGAGGCGGAGCGCCATTTCCATGTCTTCGGTCGAATGCGCATAGCGCCAGCCGCCGAGTTCGCGAACGACTTTCGTGCGAAAGATCGAAAAAGGTCCCGGCGTAATAAAAACAGAGCCGAGTGCGGCGAGGATGAAGCGATTGAAGAGCGAGAGCCGGTATTCGACGTTTTGCATATGCTGGAGCAGGGTCTCGGGCTCGCGCACATGGATACCGGGTGTGACCGCAGCGATGCGCTCATCCGCGAAAACGCGCACGATGCGCTGCAGCGCTTCCGGCGCGACGATGGAATCCGCATCGAGGCAGCCGATCAATTCCGCATCGGTGTGCTGGAGCGCGAGATTCATTGCGGTGTGCTTGCCGCCGTTCTCCTT
This sequence comes from Candidatus Kaiserbacteria bacterium, assembly GCA_019247335.1. GTDB lineage: Bacteria > Patescibacteriota > Minisyncoccia > Phycocordibacterales > UBA2100 > UBA10103. The sequence goes on along the minus strand of JAFAPB010000036.1, from coordinate 10,261 downwards.
ATAGAAGATCTCAACGCGCGGGTCGCTCACAAATTTTTCCGCGATCGAGAGCGTCGCATCTCGCGAGCCGTCATCGACGACAAGTATCTTCAACTTGTCCTTCGGATAATCGAGCGAAAGCAGCGAGCGAAGCGAAGCGGCGAGCGTTTTCTCCTCGTTGTAGCAGGGGACGACGATCGCGACGCTCGGCAACTCCGTGAGCGATTTGCCGGCCGTATCGATCTGGAAAAAGCGGCGCTGGAGGAACGCCAATAGCAAAAAAACCTCGAAATAGAGCGAGACGAAGAGGAAGACCATTACTATCCCGGAGCCGAAAATCATAACGCAAAATTATACCAGAAAACGGCCTTTTTGAAAGGTTTTTTGGCGCAATCGCGCTATACTGCGGGAGTCATGGAAACAGGCGCGCGCGGCCACATTCATCCTATTTCTTCGCTCATCCGCGAGGCGAACCGCGTCTTTTACGGCATGGGATTTTCCTTCATCGAGGGCCCTTTGCTCGAAAATGAATGGTACAACTTCGACGCGCTGAATGTCCCGAAGGATCACCCGGCGCGTGACATGCAAGACACTTTTTTCATCAAGGACGAGCCGGGGAAAGTGCTGCGCACGCATACTTCGCCGAATCAGGTGCGCTATATGGAGACGCAGATGAGAGCGGGGATCCAGCCGCCGTATCGAATCATCGTGCCAGGGCGCGCGTTTCGCAACGAAGCGACCGATATGACGCACGAGGCGGAATTCTTCCAGATCGAAGGACTCGCGGTCGGCGAAGACGTGACGCTCGGCAATTTGAAAGGCACGCTCGAGCGCTTCTTCCGCGAGCTGTTCGGCGGCGCGGATGTCGAAGTGAGATTCCGACCGAGCTTCTTCCCATTTACCGAGCCGTCGGTCGAGGTCGACATGCGCATAAATGGCGAACACGCGCCGGAAAAACTGCGCGGCCGTTGGATCGAGATGATGGGCGCCGGCATGGTGCACCCGAGCGTGCTCAAAAATGCGGGCGTCGATCCCGAAAAGTACCGCGGATTTGCCTTCGGCATGGGGCTCGACCGCCTGGCGATGCTTCGCTGGGGCATCGACGACGTGCGCCTCATGCATTCGGCGGATCTCCGCTTCATGAATCAATTCTGATATGAAAATCTCGCGCGAGTGGCTCCAGCGATTTTTCAATGATCCCTTACCGGAGAGCGCGGCGCTCGCGGAGGCGCTGACCTTTCATGCGTTCGAGATAGAGAGCATAGAGAACGACATACTTGATGTGAAGGTAACGCCGAATCGCGGGCACGATGCGCTCTCGCACCGCGGCATCGCAAAAGAGATCGCTGCGATTTTGAACCTGCCCATCAAGGCTGATCCCTTGCGGCAGCCCGTCTCGCTCGAGCCGAAAACGGATGCGCTCAAGATCGAGATAGTCGAGCCGGCGCTTTGCCGCCGCTACACCGCATGTCTCATCCGCAATGTGAACGTTGGTCCGTCGCCGGACTGGCTCCGAGTCGCGCTCGAATCCATCGGGCAGCGTTCGATCAACAATGTCGTCGACGCGACGAATTTCGTCCTGTTCGATCTCGGCCAACCCTTGCACGCATTCGACGCGGGACAGATCACGTTTTCGGAGCAGCACCGCATTCGCGTGCGCAAAGCCAAGGGCGGCGAGACAATGCTCGCGCTCGACGATAAAGAATATGCATTCGCCGATTCGATGCTCCTTATCACGGACGCCGCGAACGACAGTGCGATCGGGATCGCCGGGGTGAAAGGTGGAAAACCCGCCGGCATTACGGAGTCGACGAAAGACATCATTATCGAATCCGCGAATTTCGATCCCATCTCGGTTCGGAAAACGGCCGCTGCATTGAAGCTCCGGACCGATGCGTCCGCCCGCTTCGAGCAAGGTATTTCGCAAGAGCTTGCCGCGTACGGCATGCACGCGGCTGCTGGGGTCATTCTTCAGCTCGCGGGCGGCGAGGTAATCGGCTATGCCGACGAATACCCCGTTGCGCCTGAAAAGAAGACGGTCGCGGCGACCGTACCGAAGATAAATCAGATCCTGGGAACGACGCTCACGTCAAATGACATTGCCGACGCGTTCACGCGGCTCGATCTCGCGCATTCGCAAACAGGCGAGAGCTACGAGGTCCATCCGCCGTTCGAGCGGCTCGACATCACGATCGCGGAAGACCTCGCGGAGGAAGCCGGCCGCATCGCAGGCTACGACAAAGTGCCGGCGGTCGAGCTCGCGCCTTTGCCGCAGCCGCCCGCGATGAACCCGAGCTTTTATCGAACGGAGCGCGTTCGTGAGTGGCTCTTAAACGAAGGATTCTCCGAAATTTTCACATCGGTCTTTTCCGACGAAGGCGAGCGCGCGGTCCTCAACAAGGTCGACAGCGTGAAGCCGTATCTGCGCCCGACGCTCTTTGCCGGGTTGCGAGAAGCGCTCGATAAAAATGTCCGCAACAAAGAATTGCTCGGACTCTCGCAGGTGAGACTTTTCGAGATCGGTACGGTGTGGCGCGCAGGCGAAGAGAAAATCATGCTCGGCCTCGCTGTCGAATCCGTCAAAAAAGCTAAGAGCGCATCGGAGTATCTGCAAGCGCTTGCAGAATCGCTTGGCGAAAGTGCGGCATCGGCACCGGGCGAGGTGATCGAGATCGGGATAGACGAGCTCACTGCAAAGATCGCCGTGTCGGAGACATATGACGCGCTTCCCGCATCAACTGCGGAAAGATACAAGCCATTCTCGCGGTACCCGTTCATAGTCCGCGACATCGCGCTCTGGGTCCCGGCAAGTACTGCAGAAGACGATGTTCGCGGGATCATCGTTTCGCACGCGGGTGAGTTGCTCGTCCGCATCGATCTTTTCGATCGTTTTGAAAAAGAGGGAAGAATCTCATACGCGTTCCGGCTCGTCTTCCAATCGCCGGATCGGACGCTCTTCGACGGTGACGCGAACGAGCGCATGGAATCCGTCGCGAATGCGCTGAAAGAAAAAGGATTCGAAATCCGGTAAGTAAAAAGAACCCGGCGTTGCCACCGGGTCTTGGAACGACTCGCGAGAAGCGAGACGTCACGATTTGCGACGCAACAGAATGCAATCCGCCGGCCCCGCTTTTGACGGGACGAGGCAGGAAAGCAGCGCTTTCGCGTTCAGTCCGCTCGGATAGACCGATCCGCGGAAGAGATGCGGATAGACCCAAACGGTTTTGTCGATGCCTGCGCCGGGGCACTGCATCGTCGTGCCGTGCGGTTCATCGACCGCACAATCGAAGCGTTGCTGCTGGGTTGCAGTTTCTTGCGCGCTCTCGGCTACCGCGCACTGCGGCAAAAGAAAGATCGCAAGAACAAAAAGTGCGTGGATCGGCTTCATTCCAAACTCTCCCTCGGGCACTGAAAAATGGCCCTGCTTAAGCCACTTTATCAGCATTTGACCCCTAGGCAATTGAGCTCTTTTTTGCTATACTTCATCTACTAAACATGGCTGAAACCAAGGCAAAAAAAGCTCCCGCCGCGAAGGCGGGCTCGTCATACGGAGCCGAGCAGATCACGGTACTCGAAGGTCTCGAGGCGGTGCGTCGCCGACCGGGCATGTACATCGGCACGACCGGCAGCGACGGTCTCCATCATTTGCTGTGGGAGATCTTCGATAACTCGCGCGACGAGGCGATGGGCGGCTTCTGCAACGACATCGAGATCGCGATTCTGCCTGATAACAAGGTTCGCGTCGCCGACAATGGCCGCGGCATCCCTGTTGATATTCACCCCAAGACCAAGGTCTCCGCGCTCGAGACCGTCATGACGGTCCTTCATGCGGGCGGCAAATTCGGCGGTGAGGGATACAAAGTTTCCGGCGGTCTTCACGGCGTCGGCGCGGCGGTTGTCAATGCGCTCTCGACCAACGTACGCGTCGTCGTACATCGCGACGGTGGTGAGCACGTACAGGAATATAAAAACGGCGGCAAACCGGTGGGCAAGACGAAAAAGACCGGCGCCTCGAAGCTCCATGGCACCATCACGACCTTCCAGCCCGACGGCGAAATTTTTCCCGACCGCTCGTTCAACTGGGATCGCATCGTCGCGCATATGCGCCAGCAGGCGTACCTTGTGCGGGGGCTACGCATCTCGATCCTCGATCTGCGTAATGCCGGCGCGGTGAATGACGAGGAGGTTTTTTATCTTCGTGAGCTCGGCATCGATGCGCCGTCGATGACCTTCTACTTCGAGGGGGGTCTTCGCTCGCTCGTGCAGTTCCAGAATCACTATCTCGAACCGGTCCACAAGACGATCTTTTATGTCGAGAAGGAGCAGGACGGCGTCATGGTGGAGATCGCGCTGCAGTATGTAGACGATATCACCTCCCGCATCTCCGCATTTGCCAACAACATCTACAACGCCGAGGGCGGCACGCACGTGACCGGTTTCAAAGCGGCGCTCACGCGTACGATCAACGCGAAAAACGGCGGCAAAGACAGCGAGAGCTTCACCGGTGATGACGTACTTGAAGGATTGACGGCCGTCGTGTCCGTAAAATTGCGCGAGATCCAATTCGAAGGCCAGACCAAGGGCAAGCTCGGCTCTGTGGAGGCGCGCGGAGCGACCGAAGCTGTTTTCAGTGAAGCGTTCTCGACATTCCTCGAAGAGCACCCGGATGAAGCGCGTGCGATCATCGGCAAGGTCACGCTCGCAATGAAAGCGCGCAAGGCCGCGAAAGCCGCCAAAGATTCGATCCTCCGCAAGGGCGCGCTCGACGGCATGACGCTGCCGGGCAAGCTCGCGGATTGCCAGACCAAGCGCGCGGAAGAAGCGGAGCTTTTCATCGTCGAGGGAGATTCAGCAGGCGGTACAGCCAAAATGGGCCGCGACCGACGCACGCAGGCGATCCTGCCTTTGCGCGGCAAGATCCTCAACATCGAACGCGCACGTCTCGACAAGATGCTTGCCTCGGAACAGATCAAGAATCTGGTCGTCGCGCTCGGGACTGCGATCGGCGACATTTTCGATATCGGCAAACTGCGCTATCACAAGATCATCATCGCAACCGATGCCGACGTCGATGGCGCGCACATCCGGACGCTCCTACTTACGCTCATGTACCGCCATTTCCGACCGATCATAGACGGCGGCTATCTCTACATCGCACAGCCGCCGCTTTTCAAGATCAAAAAAGGGAAGGAGGTCTTCTATGCGTACTCCGACGACGAGCGCATCAAGATCGCAGGAAAAGAAGCCGATATCGAACCGGAAGAGATCCAGGACACGAGCGAGGAAGGAGCCGAAGAGGTGGAAGAAGAAAATCCGAAGCAGAAAAAGAGCGCGAAAATCTCCGTGCAGCGCTACAAGGGCTTGGGCGAGATGAACTCTGAGGAGCTGTGGGAAACGACGATGGATCCGGTTCGACGCATCCTGAAGCAGGTGACGATCGAAGACGCGCAGGATGCCGACATCGTATTCGATATGCTCATGGGCACCGATGTCCCCGCGCGCAAATCATTCATTCAGTCCCACGCAAAAGAAGCGACGCTGGACATATAACCCGCACCTTATAACGGCGGTATAATTCCCGCATGGGAATGGAATTTTCGCGTCGCAATCTTCTGCGCGCCGGGGCAGCCATGGGCGCAGCTGCTGCGCTTGAAAAACCGACCGAAGCCGCAGCCGCATTCCTGGGCCTCACGAGCGAGGTCGACGCGGAGCGAAAAAATAGAATGCGTTTTGAGCGCAATTGGAATGCAATGCCGGCGACAGAGCGCGAGCAACTCATCGACGCCGAAGTGAAGCGCGCCCAGGATTTCATACGGGGGCCCGAAGGCCGCCGTATTTTGGAGAGTGGTACGGATGATGAGCTTTTCAAGCTGATCAATGCGATGCCGCCGCTTTTGCGCGCTCACGTGAAAGGAACCAAGTATGATGTGTCGACTTCAGAGTGGCCGTCCGTCTCGCATTCGTACGCGTTACGGAGCGCGGCGCCGGTCACGAAAAGTATCAACAGCGGCCCCGTCACGATCGGCGCTACGGAAAAAGGCAATGGCGCGTATCTGAATGCCAGAAATTACCTGACGGATTGGCACGTGGTAGAAGCAAGCCCTGAATACCGTCCTTATTTTCCCGATGCGACAACGTACGAAAATCTCAAAAAACTTTCGGAACAGCATGCGCTCGATGTCGTGCATATCGAGATGCCGTACAACAATCAAAAGGTGAACGAAATGTCGAAGCCGGTCGATCTCCTCTTAAACAACAATGAGGTCCACGGCGAGATTGTCGCCGCCGCGGGACTCGATGCGGATGCAACGGCGGCAGCGGACGGAACCAAGCTCTATCCTTCGATCGCCGTCAGAGTGACCCCGCACCTCGCAAAATTCTTAGGAAAATACGCCCGATATAAGGATCGTGATGTCCGCTTCGCTGAGAACAGCTTCATCATCATCGCGCCGCCAGGGGAGTGTGTGGATCGTAATGACGGAGGAGAGTGGTATCGGTACATCCAAGGCATGTCGGGCTGTCCTGTCATGAAAGGCGGCAAAATGGCCGGTTGCATGCACCGGGGCGGTCTTCTCTCATATAACGGACTTTCGATCGACTTCGGACTCTTCCACGGACCCGACGAGATCAGACAGGCACGGCGTATCGGACTCAAATTCGGCGCGGTGCTCGACCGCAACCAAAAGCCCTTTTAATAAAAAGAAGCGGCTGCGCTCTCGCGCGGCCGCTTTCATTTCCATTTTAGTACGTCTGATACGGGATCGACGGATTGTATCCCGCGTAGTACACCGGCTGCGAGATCGAATTATTACCTTCGTTCGCTTCGGGCACCATATTCTGCGGATCGACGACGACGCTGAAGACGCCGTTCACCGTCTGTGAGAAGCGCAGCGTGTTCACGATGTGCGAGCCCGGCGTGAGCGAGGCCTGCGGCTGCGAGTAGAAGGTGTACGGCTGCGCGGTCGGCAGGGTCGCCGTGAAGTAGTACGTGCCGGTCGACGAGTTGCCGATATTCGAGATATCGAAGACCGCGGTCGAGAATCCGGAAGGATCAGTCGAGATCGAGAGGATCGATACCTTGAGATCCGCGGGGCCGGTCGGGCGCGGCGTCGGCTCGGGTGAAGGCGAGGGCGTCGGCGTGGGTGACGGCTCTCGTTCAGGCTTCGGGCTCGGCGTGGTCGAGGTCGCGACAGGAGCCATGCCGGGGTTCACCGTCATTTTGGCGGTGCCGTGCGCCTGCGTGCTGTTCGACGACGCCATGAAAATGATCGTCATCTGCGCGGTCTTCGGCGTCGTGGTCGAGAGCACCGGCACGAGGATGATCGAGCTCGTGGCGTTGCCGAGCGTAAAGGAAGCACCACAAGGAATGCGGACGAGCGAGACCGTCGTCGTACCCGGCTGCATGACCGGCGCGCCGAAATCGAGTCCCGGCGTGCACTCATAGAGAAATGCATAGCGTCCCGTGTCGTTCGTCGAATAGTTCCACGAGATCTTGACCGGCTGGCCGGAAACGGAGCTCGCAGGCGCACTCACGCTGACCGTGCTCGACTTCTGCGTCTTGAAAATGCCGGAGAAGGCCCCCGAGGAAAGGGAAGCGATGTGGAGCAAGCCCCAGATGATGATGACGATGAGAATGAGAAAGCCGACGATCGCGAGAATATTCGAGATCATGATGACCGTGCGATTTTCGTTGCGCGGAGGCGTGTGCTGCGGGGGCGCTGCGTGTCCGTCGGACATAGGTAATAGATAAAAACGCTTACGTGTAAGTGGCGGCATATTTACATGGGAATACAGGTTTGTCAAGGGCCGAATGGAGGAGTACTTGACAATCGCCATTAGATGAAGTATTATATTGCCATGGCTTCCAGCGCCCGTACACCCGACAATACAGAGCCGCCGAAGACCGTCTTTCTCGCCGCGGCCGTTGTCTTTTTCGTACTGTCGCTCTCGGTCGCCGATTCGATCGGCTTCGTGCCGTACTACATTGACGGCACCGCGCCGAACAGCGTCGACGATTCCGCCTCGCTCGCGGATCTCGAACAGTCCTCGCAGGATGACCTCCTCATGCTTGATGCCAACGGCAATCTCTTGCCGCCCCGGCATGTGACCGCATCCGACACCAATGCAAAAACGCAGCTGCCAGTCCATATCACGATCGGCCGCGTGGGCGTCGATTTGCCGGTACAGAATCCGTCGACCACCAATGTGGACGCGCTCGACGCGCTCCTCGTGAAAGGTCCCGCGCGTTACATCGATTCGGCAAAACTTGGCGAGAGCGGCAACATGATCATCTTTGCGCACTCGTCGCACCTCCCGGTCGTCCACAACCAGATGTACAAGGCCTTCAACCAGATCCCGAATATGAAACCGGGCGACACGATCAGGCTGCGCGGCGAGGACGGCACCAACTACCTGTATTCCGTGACGTCCGTCCGCTCGGCCGACGTCAATGACAACGTTTCGATCTCGCTCGCGCGCGATCAGGGCACGAAGCTCACGCTCGTTACCTGCGACACCCTCACGGGGAAGAGCGCGCGCTTCATCCTCGAGGCAGACTTTATCGGCACAGAATAACTTATGACACCTCATCTCACGGCAAAAAATATCCAGGTCTCGCATCCGGGTCTTAAACGCGTGCTTGAATCGCGCGGCCTCATGCGCTTCCTGCGCATCACTGCCGGGATCCTCTTCAGCCTCTACTGCCTGCCGCTCGTCGTATCCGCCGACACCATCCTCGGCTGTAACTGCGCGATCGCGTATATGCAGTCGCTGCCGACCTCGAGCTCGATCACGACGGGAAATTCCTTCGTGCTGACGAACTCGATCTCGACCGCGTCCTCGATCGGTACCGGCTCGTCGGTCAGCGCGGCATCCTCGATCCCGACGGGCTCGTCCGCGGTCGTCGCTTCGTCCATTCCGACCGGCTCTTCGGCGGCCATCGCGAATTCCGTGCCGACGGGCTCTTCCGCGCAGATCGCGTATTCAGTGCCGACCGGCGTGAGCGTGCCTACCGGTTACTCGGTACCGATCGCGTACTCCGTGCCGACGGGTTACTCCGTCCCGACCGGTTACTCGGTTCCGATCTCGTATTCAATCCCCACGGGCTACAGCGTGCCGACCGGCTATTCCGTGACGATCGCGGACAGTGTGCCGGTCAGCTATTCGATCCCGACCAGCTATTCGATCCCGACCGGCTACAGCGTGCCGACGAGCGACTCGATCGCGACCTCGTACTCGATCCCGCTCTCGTACTCGATCCCGACCAGCTATTCCATCCCGACCGGCTACAGCGTGCCGACCGGCTATTCCGTGACGATCGCGGACAGTGTGCCGGTCAGCTATTCGATCCCGACCAGCTACTCGGTCGGTACAAGCGACAGCTACGCAACGAGCTACTCGATGCCCACGAGCGATTCAGTCGCCACGTCGTACTCGATGCCCACGAGCGTGAGCTACGCGACGAGCCAGTCATACCAGACCAGCTCCTCGTACCAGACGAGCGCGTCGTATCCCACGAGCTCCTCGGTGGCGACCAGCCATCCGGCGCCGGTCGGCATCCCGAGCGATATCTCCTGGCACAAAGTGGCTGCGAACTAACGCAAAAAAGAGGGAAGTGAGAGCCGGCCCGCAAGGCCGGCTTTCTACTTGACAGACGATATATTAATGCTATAATGAAAAGAGTCGATGCGGTCACACGCATCTCTCGAATCACAGGGGAATGACACATGCGCATTCGAATGATCGCGTTGCTCGCATCCATCGCGTACGGTCTCGTCGCCGGATCGCTCATCGTCACGCCGTGGATCTACACGAGCGGGACGCAGAGCTTCCTTTCCGGCTGGTGGGGCGTCGTCACGTCGGCGTACCTGTTCTTGCAGGTCGCGCCGATCGCGTGGCTCTTGCACAAGCATCCGTTCACCAAGGCCACGTGGCACTGGCCGTGGAACGTCTACAATCGCTGGGCATCATACCTGATCACCCTGGCGATCGCCGCGTCGATCTTCCTCATCAGCTCGATGAATTATTGGTCGTTCAAGATCTGGCTGACCTCGCTCATCGCAGGTCTCGCCGACTGGCTGATCAATTACGTCGAGTCGCAGCTCGAGAAGAACGCCATGCCGTAGGGCATCATCACCGGGCCCCGGAGCGCGCACGCTCCGGGGACCCTTCTTTTTCTTGACAATACGGCATTTTCTTTATATTATATTTCGAGTTTCTCGGCGCATTTCGCGCCCTCGGAGGAAACGCCATGGCTACAACACCGCCCGGCTTTCCGCCGGGA
>JAFAPB010000060.1 GCA_019247335.1 Candidatus Kaiserbacteria bacterium | reverse complement strand
CTATTGGCGAGCTCGATCTGCGCGACGAATGCTTTCGTCTGAACGTCCTTTGTGTGCTCTTCGACGCGGTAATAATCGAGCCCGCATTCCCCTATCGCGATCACTTTCGGGTGGCGCGCTAATGCTTCGTATGCGACGGTCTCGAATATCTCTCCGCGCGAGGTGAATTCTTTCCCGCCCTCGCCAAGTTCTTTTTCGTCATGGAACGATTTTGCCGTGTGCACCGGGTGCAGACCGATCGTCGCGTACACATCTTCGTATCTTTCTGCGAGCGCGAGCGCATCGCGCGAGGTGTCGCGCTGCGTACCGACCACATTCATGCCGACGCCCGCTTCGAGCGAACGCCTCATCGCTTCGTCGCGGTCCTCGTCGTACGCGACGAAGTTCGTATGGGTGTGCGCGTCAAAGAAACGCATAATTATTCTTTGCGCGGGAAAAGCGTTGCGGGTTTTTTGTTGGCAAGGATGGTCTCCTTTATCGCTTTATTCGTTTCCGGCATGAAAGGATTCAGCATGCGGACGATCACATAGAGCTCCGTCGCGAGTTCCGCTATTAATTTTTTCCCAGCGGCCGCATCCTCTTTGACCACGGTGAACGGCTTCGTCTCTGCGATCTTTTGATCGAGCTTTTGGATTTCGGTCCAGACGAAATCAAGCGACTTGTTCGTGTCATAGCTTTCGACCGCATCCGTATATTCTTTCGGAAAGCCGTTCGCTTCGGGTCGCACGATCGGCTTCTCAAGATGCGTCTCGGCGAGGGTCATGATGCGAGCTGTCAGATTGCCAATGCCGTTCGCGAGATCAGCGTTATAGGCCTCCTTGAAGCGCTCCATGGTGAAATCTGAGTCCTCGAAGGGATGGATGTGGCGCGCGAGAAAGTAGCGCAGCGCATCGGTACCGTATTCAGCAACAATGGCGTACGGATCGATCACGTTCCCGACCGATTTCGACATCTTCTGCCCGCCGCTCGTAATGAAACCGTGATACACGACGCGGTCGGTATTTTTGACGCCGGCGGAGAGCAGCATGGCCTGCCACATGATCGATTGGAAGCGGACCTGATCCTTACCAGCCATTTGCAAAGTCTCGCCGTTTTCCCAAAATTTCTTGAAATTCCCGCCGCTATCCTCCGGCCAGCCCAACGTCGATATGTAATTGGTGAGCGCGTCGAACCAGACGTACATGACCTGCGAATCGTCACCGGGCACGGGAATACCCCACGAGAGCCGCGATTTGTCGCGGGAGATCGAGAAATCCTCGAGTCCGCTCTGTACGAACTTCAGCGCTTCCTGCCGGCGCCACTCCGGGACGATAACGCCGACTTGCGAGAGATACGCCGTGAGTTTGTCTTGGTAGGCGCTGAGACGGAAGAAATAGTTCTCCTCTTCGATCTCGATGGGGTCCATCGTCGGGTGGTTCGGGCAGCGACCGTTCACAAGGTCGCTCTCCTTGAGGAACATTTCGTCGCCGACACAGTAGAGCCCTTTGTACTTCTTTTTATAGATGTCGCCCTTTTCGAAGCAGCGGCGCCAGATCTCCTGGGCCGCGCTCTTGTGATGCGCATCCGTTGTGCGAATGAAATGCAATCCCTCGGAGAGCCCGAGCCTTTCTTTGAGCGCTCGGAATTTTTCAGCGTATTCATCAGTGTAGGCCTGCGGCTCCTTCCCCTCTTCGCGTGCCTTTTGCAATATCTTAAGCCCGTGCTCGTCGGTGCCCGTGTTAAAAAAGACGTCACTCCCCATGAGCGAGCGATAGCGCGCCTGAATATCGGCCTGCACGCATTCGAGCGCAAAACCGATATGCGGATCCGCATTCACGTACGGAAGCGTGGTCGTGAGGTAGAGGGGCTTCATAGAATCGCTTCCTGCTCGCGTTTCGGAAGACGCCCTTCCTCGATATCGCGGACGAATTCCTGCAAAGTCGCCGCGGCCGGCACCGAGAGAATAATGCCGGGGAAGCCGAAGAGCTCGCCGCCGACGATGAGCGCGAGGATGACCAAAAGCGGCGGCACGCCCACGACGCGGGTCACGACAAGCGGATAGATGAGATGGTTCTCGAACTGCTGGAAAATGATATAGAGCCCGATCACGACGAGGCCGATCAAGGGGCCCCCGTTCACAAATCCGATCACGACCGCCGGGATCGCGGAGAGCGTCGGACCGAAGACCGGGATGATCTCGAAACATCCGGCGATAACCGCGAGCACCAGCGCATGCGGAATGCCGAGGATCGTGAGGCCGAGAAAAACAAGGACGCCCATGATGACGGCGAGGATGAGTTGCCCCTGCATCCAAAGCCCGATCTTGCGCTGCGATCGGCGCCAAAGGCCGAGAATGTATTGCTGATGACTTTTCGGTGTGACGACGCGCAAGAAGCCGTCAACGCCGGTCTCGATGACCGCGAAATAAAAGGAAAAGACGAATATAAGAAGAAACGAGAAGACGCCACCGAAAATGTGGGTGACCGCGCTTACGGGATTGCCGAATACCGACCCCGCATCAAGGCCTTCGCGAATGCCGTTCATAATGTCGGCTGCGGAAATACTCGACGGAGACGGAAGCCCCAGGATGGCCGCGTAGCTATCGAACGCGCCCGTATGAGCGAATGATTCAAGGTACGACGGCAGCTGCGCGGCGAATGTCGCGAAATCTTCCAGGACCGACGGGAAGAAAGAATAAAAGAGCACGAAAAAGACGCCGAAGAGGACGAGGTAAACGGCAATGACCGCGAGAATGCGCGGGAGTCCGCGCCTTACGAGCGCGGTCACGCCCGGCTCGAGCGCGGAGGCTATCGTGATCGCGACAAGGACGATGAGGATGAGGTCGCGTATCTTATAGACGAGTGCGGCGAGCGCGAGAATTACGAGGGTCTTCACGACCGTCCCGGAGGAGATCGAGATATGGAATTCGCGATCAGCCATGAGGTAAATCTAGCACGCGGCCCCGATGCGGCCCGCGAGTTCGCCGATCGCGACGCGCTCCTGCTCCCCTGTGTCGCGATCGCGCACGGTGACCGTGCCGTTCTCAAGCGTGTCGAAATCGATCGTAATACAAACCGGCGTCCCGATCTCATCCTGCCTGCGATAGCGCTTTCCGATGTTGCCATTGTCATCCCACATGATCTGCGGCGTCGTTCGTTTGAGCGCGGCGTAGACCTCTCGCGCCTTCTCCACAAGCGCGGGTTTATTTTTGAGGAGCGGGAACACGGCGGCCTTGATCGGCGCGACCGCCGGATTGAATTTGAGATAGGTGCGCGTCTCGCCGCCGAGATCATCCTCCGTATACGCCGAGACGAGGAGTGCAAGTACTGTGCGATCGACGCCGAATGACGGCTCGATCACATGCGGCACGAGCTTCTCCCCCGTCGCGTCGTCGACGATGATCGAAAGCTCGACGCCGGAAGCTTTTGCGTGCGCCGAGAGATCGAAATCAGTCCTATAAGCGAGGCCGTAAAGTTCTTTCCGGCCAAATGGAAAATCAAATTCGAAATCGATGGTTCGTTTCGAGTAGTGCGCTCTATCTTCGGCAGCAACTTCGAGTTCGTGGACTCGCTCGCTAGAAATTCCGATCGCATTATTGAACGTGTGAACGCTCATACGCCAAGCTTCAAACGCCGGTTGCCAATCAGTTGGTTTGATAAAATATTCAATTTCCATTTGTTCGAATTCACGCGACCGGAAAGTGAAATCGCGAGGTGCGATTTCATTCCGGAAAGCTTTGCCGATCTGAGCAATACCGAACGGGAGCTTGGGATGTAGTGAATCGACGACGTTCTTGAAATTCACGAAAATGCCGCCGGCGGTCTCGGGCCGGAGGTACGAGATGGAGCTCTCGTCTTCCATGGGGCCGACCTGCGTTTTAAACATCATGTTGAACTGCTTCGGCGCCGAAAGCGGATTCCCGTCGGGACTCAATATCTTGCGCTCGCTGATCGCCGCCGCCATATCATCGAGGGTCATGCCGCCGACATCAACGCCATTTTCCTCAAGCACGTGATCGGCGCGATAGCGTTTCTTCGTCTTTTTATCCTCGACGAGGGGGTCGTGGAATCCCGACACGTGCCCTGACGCTTTCCAGACTTCCGGATTCATCAGGATCGCCGCATCAACGCCGCACATGTCCTCGCGCTCGTGCACGAACATCTTCCACCACAAATTCTTGACGTTATTTTTGAGTTCGACGCCGTATGGTCCATAATCCCACGTGCCAGAGAGGCCGCCGTAGATCTCCGAGCCAGGATAGATAAAGCCGCGGCGCTTCGCGAGCGAGACTATTTTTTCCATCGAGACCTCTGTCATAGCGGGAGTCTACCGTAAAGCCGCCTATTTCACTACGGTCGCGTCGGCGGGCTGGAAGCCGGGATCGCCGAGGATATTGGTCGTGATGTCTTTCGCGGTACGGGTCACCTTATCGCCGGTTGCGGAATCGTAGCCGGTGAGCGTAATGTTCTGCAACAAGACCGGCGATTGCCCGATCTGCGAGGTCGACGGCGTGAAGCCGATTGCGATCGCCGCCTGGCGGGGCTCGACACCATTCAAGCCGACGCCAGGTGCGATGTCGCCGAGGTCCCAGGTGACGGTGCCGTTCAACTGATTAAATGTCACTTTTTCGGAGGACGGGCTGTAGATCCCGACCCAGCGCACATACGTCGGCATGGTCGCCGTGAGCTTCGCATTCGTGACCTTACTCGTCGTGTTCGTCACGGTAAAGACCATCGCGTATGTCGTTTCGGTCGACGCTTTCGGCGGCATGGGGCCCGTCGAGCCGAAGGGATTCGCGTTGTAAAGACCTTGTGCGGTGAGTTCGAGGTCGGATGCGATCTGCACTTTCTGGAGTGCCGCCGCCTGGAGACTCTGCGGTACGCCGCTCTCACCGAGTCGCTTCCCGGCCGCATTGATCGATATATCGACGTGGGCGTTACCCCCTGAGGTCGCAGCAGGCGCGACGAACGAGAATGATACCGTGCCCGTGCCGCCCGCCGGGATCTGCGCGAGCTCATTTTGCGTCGTTGTCTTATCCCAGATCACGACATCATCACCCGAGCGGTAGAATCCGTCGGACGAACGCACGGTAGTGCCGTCGACTTCGAGACCTGAGAGCTTCGCGGCGATGACCGCGTCCGTGATCGCGGTCGAGAGATTATTTTGATAGGTGATGACGACGTTGACCGGATCCCCCGGCGCGACCGTCGCGGTCGTACCGGATGATTTATTGACGGAAACGGAGAGCCCAAGGAATGGCTGCGAGATCTTGACCTGATACGCGTTGTCCGCAAGCTTGGTGCTGATCGACTGGTTCGATGGGGAAACGCGCGTGCCCGCCGCGAGATGGAAGACGCGAGCATCGCCCGCTTCCCCGCTCATCGTACCCGTGAGCGTGACCGTTTTTTTCTCGCCCGGCGAAAAGTCTCCGAGCGCCCAGGTGCCTGAACTATCCGGCGCGGGCGATGCGGACGTGAATTTGAATCCGAACGGATAGTCGACATGCAAGAGCACGTCTTTGAGCGGCGCGTTCGCGTTCGATGTGACGTTGATATTGAACTGTATGGGCTGGCCCGAGACCGTTTCGCTGTTGCCGTCGACGGAGAGCGAGAGCGGCGAGGAACTGAAGAGGAGCGCGTAGTCGCTCGAGGCGACGAAGATCGCATTCGAGCCACCGACGTGATACTCAAGCTCCACATGCACGCTCGCGTGCGTGCCGGAATCGCCCGCAAAAACGGCGGAGATCGTTCCCTGCCGCGTACCGCCGGGTTCGATCGTGCCGAGCGGAATTCGCGTCTCCGGCAAGTCTGTCGAGAAATCCGTCGGCGAGCGCGTTCCTGGCGGGTACGTCACTACGAGATCCGAGAGCTCGAGCGGCACGTTGTTGCGGTTGACGACGGAGATCTGCAGCTCCGCGGGCGAGCCGCCGGAGATTTGCGCGGGCCCGGTCACCGTAATATCGATATTGCTCGGCGATGCCGGGTTCGCACCGCCGCCGAGAAAGAAAAAGTATGCAAAGAATGCGACCGCGGCCGTGAAAAAGACGGCCGCGCTGACCAAGACCCACGTGAGCGCCGTGCGCGTCGCACCGATATATCGCGGAGCGACCGTGACGCCCGCGAGTTTTTGCTCCGGCTCGCGCCAGTCCTCACTGACGGGGCTCTCGGGCTGCTCGAGCGGGCGGCGCGGACGCTCCTTCAGCTTATCGGAGATGGCGCGGCTGTACATCGCGCGCCGCAAGCGCTCGATTTTCTCGCTTTCATGCTCCGGAGGCGGCATTCGCCTCATGATACCACCTACTCTTCGCGCTCTTCCCGTTCGTAGAGCAGCTCGTCGGGCAATCTAAAGAGCCCCTCGTCATTTTTCTTCTGCTCGAGAAAGTGCGCGATAAATCCGACGGATCGCGGGATCACGAAGAGCGCGTTGAAGAATTCCGCATCGATCAAAGCGTCGATCTCTTCCGCCGTAAGCTTGTCCTTTTGCGCGAGCATGTCGAGCATTAGCGCCGCCATTACGCCGTCGACGTTCAATATGAGATTGCCGTTCTTGCCGGTCGTGATCGCTTCGACCGCGCGCGCAAAATCATAGTGCGGATGTTCCGAGAGGAGCGTCGAGAATTCGCTCAACGCGGCGACACGCGGGTCCGGCAGGCCGACCCGGTATTTGCGGTGTCCGATGCCGGCGAGCAGCTTCCCTGCCCGATTCTTTTCTTCTACGAACGCCGCCGCATCAATGCTGCGTACTATACCTTCGCGCCACGCGCGGGCCGCCTCATTTACCGCGCCCCCGAAGCGAGGCCCCACGGTGAGAAGGCCGGCGGCAAGCGACGATACGAGATCTTTCCCCGCGCGCGCTGTGATCATCGTGTTGACCGCGCCGGAGACCTGCCCGCCGTGGTCGATTAGCAGTTCGAAAATATTTTCCGCGAGCGCCGCCGTCTCATCGGAAACCGCGCGACCGATAAGCGCCTCGAGTGCCGCACGCGCGAAACCGTTCTGCGGCTGCTGGATCAGCGCGCCGTTTTCGACGAATGCCGGCACGGCTTCGAGATCAGCTACCTTGCGGGTCGAGAGGATGCTTGCCGTGCGATTCATAAGCGGATCTATATCAACGACTCTATCATGCGTCTCCCCGCGGTCGAGCTTGCCGATCGCTTCGAGGAATTGCGGGAAAGTCTCCGGCGCGATCGCTCCCGCACGAGCGAGTGCATCGCGCTTTTCGCGTGCGCTCTCACCTTTATGCGCGACGAGTGCCTTCGCATGGCCGAATTGCATGTGCTCGTCGAATGCTTCGTCGATAATGCCTGCGACGTAACACACGACCGGTTTCGTCAGCGTTCCTTTTTGAAGCATTTCGACGATCTCATATTCATCGCTCCCGCCGAGCTCGCCGAAATAGACGATGCCTCGCGTCGCCGGATCTGCTTCCGCGAGCATCAGCACGTCGGAAAGCGAGGTCACGGGGAAACGGTCACCGCCGATCGAGATCGAGAATGAAACGGCGAGCCCTTTTCCGGATACGGCGCGGATAAGCTCGTTCGTCATGCCGCCGGAGGTCGAGACGACCGCGATCGAGCCGGGCGTCGCGAGCTTCCCCGCCGCGATCTGCATCGGATCGATCCCGCCGATCGCGCCGAGCTTCAGATAGCCCGGCGCCAAGATGCCGACGCCGGAAGGTCCGGCGATGAGCTTGTCGCGAAAGCGCCCGATCAGCGCCGTCGCATGGGATTCGGGCACGTTCTCGGCGAATAGGTGGCCGCCGAGCGCGTCCCGAAAACGCTCAAAGAATTTGAGCGTAGATTCGTACGTCCGTCGACCTGACTGAAGGTTGAGCATCCAGCGGACGCGCGAAGCGTGCGGCTCCGGCATGCGCTCGACACTCGGATAACACGGGATCAATATTTCACGCGACCCGAAAAAGAATT
>JAFAPB010000070.1 GCA_019247335.1 Candidatus Kaiserbacteria bacterium | reverse complement strand
GTAGGTATTGAGCACGTTCACATTCGCGCTCTCGAATTTCGACGGATAGTTCGTAATGCACTGCATGAGGACGAGATCGCGGTTCCCCGTCTTTTCGATCGTGCGGACCGCTTCGTCGACTTCGGCGAGCGTCGAGGCGCCGGTCGCGAGCATGACGGGCTTTCCTTTGGACGCGATGTATTCGATCATTTCGAGCCACGTGATATCCCCGGAGCCGATCTTATAGAAATCCATGCCGATCTTGTCGACAAGGTCGACCGCTTCATAATCGTACGGCGCGGTCGAGGGCGTGATGCCGATCTCGCGGCAGTAATCGAAGAATTTCTGATGCCATTCGCGCGGGAACTCCACTTCCGCAAAGACCTCATCGACGGGCCGCTTCCACGAACCATGCACTCCTTTGAGCTTCATCGATGCGAACCCCTCGCGGGAAACGATTTTCTTCGCCTTGAAGGTCTGAATCTTCGCGCAGTCCGCACCGCATTCCTTCGCGATGCGCGCGTATTCCTTCGCTTTTTTGAGGTCGCCGTCGAAATTCGCGCCGATCTCCGCGATGAAATACGTCGGGTGCCCGGGACCGATCTTCCGCTTCCCGATCGTGATCGTGCCGGAAAAACGATTCGCAGCCATAGATCAGTGCGCGTCGATCTCGGCGAGGAGTTTCGACATCTCCTTCGGCGAAAGAGTCTTGTCGTTGGTGTGGCTGTGATATTCAAAGCCCTCCGGCAGCTTCTTCGCCTTCTTGTATTTCTTTATATCGGGCATATCCGAAAGTGACGGTGAGAGGACGACGTAGCGATCCGCGAGCTCGTACGCAAGACGACCTTCTTCCTGCGTGATGAGGCATTCGTGCATCTTCTCGCCCGGACGAATGCCGACGACGCGGCAGGTCGCTTCGGGCGCGATCGTCTTCGCGAGGTCGACGATCTTCATCGTCGGGATCTTAGGCACAAAGAGCTCGCCTCCCTGCATGACCTCGAGTGAGGAGAGCACGAGGTCGACGGCCTGCGGCAGCGTGATCCAGAAACGCGTCATCTCTTCGTGCGTGATCGTGAGCTCGCCCTTTTCCTTTTGCTTGCGAAAGAGTGGGATGACCGAGCCGCGGCTGCCCATTACGTTGCCGTAGCGCACGACGCTGAACATGGTGTCGCGCTTCGGGCCGCGATATTCATTCGATTGTATAAAAAGGCGGTCGGAGCAGAGCTTGGTCGCGCCGTAGAGATTGACCGGGCTCGCCGCCTTGTCGGTCGAGAGCGCGATCACGCGGGGGATATTGTTGTCGAGCGCCGCATTGATCACATTCATCGCGCCGTCGACATTCGTCTTAATTGCCTCCATCGGATTGTATTCGCAGGCCGGCACCTGTTTCATCGCGGCCGCATGGATCAAGATATCGACGCCTTCGGTCGCGCGGCGGACGCGAGACGCATCGCGCACATCGCCGATCAAAAAGCGCAGCCGCGGATCGTCGTTGAATTCGCGCCGCATGTCCCATTGCTTGAGCTCGTCGCGGCTGAAAATGCGGACTGCTTTTGGCTTGTGCTTCACCAGGATCTGCCGGACGCATGCCTTTCCGAAGGAACCCGTACCACCCGTTATCAGCACGGTCTTGCCGTCGATGATCGACATATGGCGCCCACCTTACCATGAAGCCCCTATGCTGGACAGTCGTTTCAGGAGACGAATTCGGCTACAAAAGCCGCCGCGTCAGCCGGCGTTTCAGCGTTGACAATTTCCTTGAACGGGAGCATGGGACGCTTCTTATTCGGCACGAAATTCACTGTCGTAAGCCCGCAATACGAAGCGAGCGCGAGCGCTGCCGTTTCGCTGCCAACAACGATCGCTGCGCGCGCAAGGTCGCGTACGAGATCGGCTTCCCGCGATTTCTGCACACGGAGTTTCCGCGATCTACGCAGGATCGCGTCATAGCGGCCCGTTCGATCGGCCGGATGGAATCGAATGCGAAGCGTTACTTTCGCTGCGCACGAATCGAGACTCGTAAGGAGCGCCTTGAGGAGCCGCTCGCTCGGCTCCCCGATCGTGCTCGCAAAAAGAATCGTTTCGTGGGAGCGCTTACCGCTTCGTATTCCGCGCAATCGCGCACGCTCATTCTTGAAATATTGATTCGGCACCAGGCGCGCGGGGATGTCTTTGAATTCTTTCCGTGTGTTTTGAAGCGCATAACGATCCCCCGCCCAAAACTCTTTAGGAAGGCGTTTCTTCCAATCCGGGTGCGGGTACCCGAAGCGTCGGCGGTCGTCCATCCATGAATCCATATAGACGACCGTCTTGAGTCCTGCCGCCTTCGCCTCCTCGAGCGCATGTATCTCAAGCTTCGTCATCCAGCCCGGCGCGGCAATGAGCGCATACGGGGCATCGAGATGGCGCGCGACGATTTTTTTGATCGAGGCGCGAGCCGGCGAGATGCGCGTGATCGGCACGCCAATGCGCTTGAAGATCTTCAGCGCCGGACCGGCGCCGTAGACGCGCGCACGTCGGCGCAATACATTCTTTATGTACGCACCGATCACTTCCCCACCGCCTGCGTCGTGAACGAAGACGGGGATCGGCGCCTTACGCGAGTTCCGCGCGGTTCTCATAGACCTTGTGGAACGCTCCAATAACGTCATCGAGATCTTTCTTTGTCATGCCGGGCCGCATCATATCGTGCGTGACCATTTCTTTCTCATGCAGCCGCTCAGCGACCGGGCATATGCCTTTTTCATAGCGTGCGACGCCCTTGTAAAATTCCGATTTGAACGGAAACCCTTTTGAGCCGAACGCGATCTGCTGCTGGAAGATCGCAAGCCAGTAGATGGGCTTCACATAGCCCTGGCCCATGAGGACCCCCTCTTCTTCCTGCCCCTTCGAGGGCGCGAGCTCCGCCATGAGCGCCTTGAAAAACCTATCGCGCGGCACGCCCGTCTGCGCTTCGTCGTACAAAAAAGCGTGCATGTAATACACGTGCTTCGTATCGGGCCGGGCGTTTGCGGGACGAAATCCCGGCATATCGGCGCAGCGCTCATTGATGTACGCGATGTTCTTGAGTCGCTCGTCGACGAGCCCGTCGAGTTTTTTCAGCTGCTCGCGCGCCATCGCGGCGGCGACTTCCGTAAAGCGGAAATTGTGCCCGACCATATTCACGATATTCGTGACGCCCTTGTCCTCGACGACGGCCTCTGCGTGATTTCTGATGAGCTGCAGCCGCTCGGCGAGCGCATCGTCGTCCGTCACGACGACCGAGCCCTCGCCCGTATGGATGTGTTTATGGAAATTGAGCGAAAACACGCCGATATCCGAGAGCGTGCCGGCGTATCTGCCTTTGTACATACCGCTCGGGATCTGCGCGGAATCCGCGACGACTTTCAGATTATGCTTTTTGGCGATCGCATTGATGGCATCGGCATCGTGCGACTGACCGAAGAGGTCGACGACGAGGATCGCTTTGGTGCGCTCGGTCACCGCGGCTTCGACGGATTGCGGATCGAGGCAAAAATATTCAGGCTCCACATCGGCAAAAACCGGCACGGCGCCGTAAAAAAGCGGCGCGGTCGCCGAAATGCACATCGAATACGGCGTGACGATGACCTCATCGCCCGGCTCGAGCCCGATCGCGCCGAGCGCCGCGACGAGCCCGGAGGTCGCCGAGTTCATCGAGACGGCGTGCTTCACGCCGAATTTCTTCGCCCACTCGCTCTCGAACGCGCGCACTTCGGGCCCGCCGAAAAATGCAGGGTCTTTCTCGTCCCATGCGCCGATGAATTTGGAGAGCGCGCCCGAACGGATCACACGTACCGCCGCATCTTCTTCCTCCTTGCCGATCGGATTGTACGCGGGAAAAAGGTCCTTCGGATCGCGGACCGGAGTACCGCCGTTTATCGCGAGCTTTGCCATGGGGCAATTCTACTCGAAACGGAATCGCATGCACGCCTCGTACGTTTTGAGCGCTTCCGCGAGCGACGAGCGGAGCGGCGTCTTTCCGTCGAGGAAATCGACCGAATGCTGCGCGAGATTCTCCATTGCGCTCAAGAGTTTCGTCTCGGTCACTGCTTCAGCGCCCAAGACGACAAAGCCGTCGTACACGGGATCGGGCACGATCTCCTGCACGCTCATGCGGATGCCCTCATCCGTCAGTCTGATGCGGCGCTTCTCGAGCCTGACATCAATTTCGAAGATGGAATACGCGCGCTCGTCGCCCGTTTCGAGATAAAACTGCGGGCACCGTTCGAATGCGGCGAAGCCTGCGATCGTGTCATCGCCTTCCCAATCGTTGATCGTGGCGAGTGCCTTTGCACTGGTTATCTCGCCGAAGAGCATGCGTGCGAGATCGATCATATGCGATCCGCTGTGCAAAAGTCCTTTGGAATAAATGGCTGATGCGGAGATGACAGTGCCGTACGTGCCGGCGGCAATCTCTCGCGCAAGCGCGATCATCGTCTCGTCGAAGCGGCGCCGGTAATTAACGACAACGGGCGCGCCCTCGTACTCTTTCAACGCTTCTGCTTCTGCATTATTCACCGCAGCGGGCTTCTCGCAGATGATAAGTTTCGCCACGCTCGCGGCCTCTTTGATCATGCGGGTATGTTCCGTATCCGGAGTCGCGATCACGACAATATCGGGCTTCGCCGTGAGAAGCCGCGCAAAGTCTCCGTACGCGTTTGTATCCCATTTTCTTGCTTCATGGTCCGCCTTGGCCACATCGAGATCCGCGATCCCGATCAACCGGGTCCGTGGATTTCTCGAAAACGCGTGTGCGTGCGTGAGGACGCGTGGCGAACCCGGCGCATCGAAGGTCGAGCCCATGCGCCCCGCTCCCACGATGCCGACCGTGTATGTGTCACTCATATAAACCGCCGCGTGATGGGATCATACCCTTCTCGCGCAGCTCGTCGAGAAAATCGAGGAGCAAGTAATCGTTGTATTTGCGCGCCGCCGCCTGGAAGCCGAACGGCAGTTTTGCGGGCGAGCTGAATTGCGGTACCGAAACGACCGGCAGATGAGCGAGCGTCCAGATGAGCGAGGGGTCGGGCGATTCCGTGATCTCGCGCGGCGGCGCCTCCCCCGCGGTCGAGAGCGATATCAGTACGTCGCAATCAGCAAAGAACGTATCCATCGCACGGATGAGGTCGAGCTGATCCTGCAGCACTTGCTTGTAGATTTCGGACGAGATCATGTTCCCCTTCGCAATGAGTTCGTTCATGATCGGAGAAACGAAATCCGACTGCTTGTATTCGCCTTTGAAGTAATACGACAGCGCTTTGTTATAGATCGTCTCGTGAATCTCGTGGCTGCGCTCAAGCGCGCTCGGTAATTGTGCTTCAGTGATCTCGATGCCGTTTTTCGTCAGCTTCTCTGCAAACCCTTCGAGCGCTTTCTGTGCATAGTCGGACGCGTATTGCCATGTATGCGCTTTTGCGAGCGCGACGCGCCACGGGCGATCCGTAGGCTTTTTCTGCCGCGATTCATCGGCAAGCGCGGAATTGCTTATCGGGTAATCGAGTCCGCGTATGCGCACGGCATCGAAGCCGCGCCGCAGATCCGCCTCGTGAATCGTGAAAAAGCCGAGCGTGTCGAGACTGTCGGTCGTTTTAAGCGTACCGGTGCGCGGGATCGTGCCGAATGAGGGCTTCATACCGTAGACGCCGCAGAAACTGGCCGGACGCACGATCGAGCCGGCGGTCTGCGAGCCGGTCGCAAGCGGCACCTGCCCGAGCGCGATCGCGACGGCCGAGCCGCTCGACGAGGTACCAGGGGTCTTCGTCACGTCCCAGGGATTGAGCGTCTTATCGAGCGCATGCACCGCGAATTCGGCGGTGACGGTCTTCCCCGCGACCTGCGCACCCTGCCGCTTCAGATGATAGACGGCGCGTGCGTCGTTCCCGGGCGTGAATCCTTTCCAGATCGGCGAGCCCATTTCGGTCGCGAAATCGACGGTGTTGTAGATGTCTTTGACGCCCACCGGTATTCCGTCCAGAAGTTTCTCCGGCACGGCGTAGCCGTCCATCGGCGTGGTTCGCGCCTGCCAGCCCGTATCGCGATACGCCGTCCACGCGTGGAATTGCCCGTCCATCTCGGCGATATTGTCGATCGCGGCGCGCATGAGATCGTCTGGCGATAATTCTTGCGCCTGGATCTTCGCGACGAGCTCGCCGATCGGGTGATCGAGAAAGATGCGATTCATAGATCATTCAAATAGGAACGCTTCGAATCGGTCTTGTTGAACTTCTGAATGAGCTGCTCCGGAAACGGGAGGATGCGTTCCTCATTTTTTGCATGCTTTTCTTTGACGGGGATATCAATGCCGCGCATCTGGGGAACGCGGATCTTCTCCATCGTCGCATAGAATTCCTGTTCGCTCTGCCCGGTGATCGCGAGATAGTAATCGAGCGCTTCCGGCTTTTCCGGATCGTGCTCGGCGATGAGCGCGAACGCCTCGTCGCGCGTCAGGAGTCCGTTGCGCACGTCGAGACTCGCCTGCTCGGTCGCGCGTCCATAGCCGCGCTTCAAATAGCAGGTGAAATCGTGCATGCCCGACATCACGTCCTCGACGCTCTTGTAACGCTTGTACGTGCCCTCCATCTGCGTCTCCTTCCAGCCGTACGTGTCGCGCAAAAATTCGGTCTGCCGCTCGTCGTCCCAGAAAAGATAATCGCCGAGGTGAATACCCCACACGTTCGCCGCATCGATCTCTTCCTGCGAGGGCACGGTGAACGGGAACATGTCGCGTTCCGTCACGCCGTCGTACGCCATCTCGCCCGCCGTCACTTTCGCGGACTGCCTGATGAAATACTCACGGTCGAATTTATGCACGGGATCGAGGTATGACGCGCGGCCGGAATTCTCCGCGAGCGATTCGCCCCAGATGAGGAGCGGAATCTTAAATTTCACCGCGACCTGCAAGGGGTAGGATCCCACGCCGCCATGATCGTGCCAGCTGACGTCGCCGATCTTCTCGACCGAATTTTTTGCGAGCCGGTTGATGAGCGCGCGATTCGGCGTAAAGACCATGTGGTCGACGTTGAACGTCTCGAGCGAGTTCTGGAGGTTGTACCAGCCGCTCTCCGACCACCAATTGTGGCTGAACGTGACCGCGAGCGGCTTCATGCCGTAGATCTTCGTCAGCACATGCAGCTGATACGTGCTGTCCTTCCCGCCGGAAATCGGGATGATGCAGTCGTAATTGTTGCCCGCGCGCGACTTCGCGTCGTCGAGAATTTTGCGGAGCGCGGCCTCGCGTTCGACCCAGTTGATGTGGATCTTCTGCTCGGAAGATTGGCACGCGCGGCAAATGCCGAGCTCGTCAAAGGCGACGCCTTCTTGCGTCTCGGGAATGCAGCAGCGCGTGCAGTATGTGAGGTGCGGAAAAAGCGGCCCCGATGTCATAGACGCAGTATACGCGCACCTTATGCGGCGCGGAATTCGCTTTTAAGGAGTCCGTATTCGACGACGTCGGTGAATGCGCCGCGCTTGAAAAACGCCTCGCGTCGCCGTCCTTCTTCCTGAAAGCCGAGTGAATGCGCGAGCTTCTGCATCGCCGCGTTTTCGATCGAGGTACCGCAATAGATGCGATGCAGATCGAGGCGCTCGAATCCGTATCGGATGATAAGGAGCGACGCCTCTTTGGCGAATCCTTTGCCCCAATAGTCTTTATCACCGAGCAGAATGGCAAATTCAGCGGCACGATTGCGCGCATTGATCTCCTGCAGCGAAATATTGCCGATATGTTTTCCCGCTTTCGTCAGAATCGCGAGGACGAGATATTCGGGAGAATCGGTGACGCGTTCGACGTACTCCCGTGCCATTTCTTTCGTATATTCGACTTCGCCGTGGGAGTTATAGCGGCACACTTCGCTGTCGTTCAGCCAGCCAAGGTACGGGCCGTCGATCTCCGCTATGGAAAGCGGCCGGAGGTCGATCCGCTCGCCCGTGAGGAGTACATCGGCTTTCATGGCGCCAGTATACTCCCGACCGCTCCAAGCTTGTACAGAGCCAATTTACGCCGCCGCACGGCTACGCTAGTATGACGCGATGAAGGTGTGTATCTTCCTCCATCGCCGGTTTACACCGCTCGGCCACGCTATGGCGTGTCACCTCAAGGAAATCGCGCCGGAAACCGAGTTTTGCGCGTTCGTCGGCCAGCGACCGAGCTATGAATTTCTGAAGTCGCAGACCGACATTCGCTACACGGGACTGCTTCTCGACGAGGACATTCATAACACGCTCTGGAATGAAAAGGTCGATCTCGAGTATTTGCGCGAATTTGAAAAGAAATATGGCATTCCGAATCTCTGGCCGTATCTCTATATCGACCGCGTCATCATGAGCGGACAGTTGCGCCGCGAGTACCCGCACGACGAGGCGCTCCTCTCCTATGAAGACATGCTGCGCAAACTGCAGGTCTGCGCCAAAGCGATCGACGCGTTCCTCGATACGGAGAAGCCGGATGTGCTGGTAACCTCGGTCATCGGTTCGACACCGAGCATGCTCCTCTATTACCTCGCGAAGAAAAAGGGCATCAAAACGATCCACGCGGAATTCGCGCGCATCGGCAACCGGATCGCGTTCTCGGAAAATTACATGACGTTCACCTGGGTGAAGAAGCTTTTCGACGAGATCCGGGGCGGGCGCCCATCACCGATGAAGAGCGAGGCGGAGACATTCCTTGCGACGTTTCGCGCCGCGCCCGCGCACTACGATGAGAGCGCCGTGCCGGGCTTCTACTCGCGCACCGGGCGCGGCGCGAATCTGCGATTTCTTTCGCTCAAAAATCTCGCGTGGAGCATACCATGGCACATCCGCACGTTCTTCAATCATTGGAAGCGCCGCAAACAAGCTGATTACACTGATATTTTCATCTGGTGGGAGGTGTGGGATAAATTGAAGCGCAAAGTGCGCGGCCTCTACGGCTACAGCGATCTCTTCTCGCCCGTCGATTGGAAAACGCCGTTCGCCTACTATCCTCTTCACATCGAGCCCGAGATCGCGACCCTGCTTCTCGCTCCCTATTACACCAATCAGCTCGAGCTCATCCGCGCGACGGCGCGCTCGCTTCCCGTCGGCATGCTGCTCTATGTGAAAGAGCACCCGGGCATGGTCGGCTTCCGCACGCGCCGCTACTACAAAGAAATGCTCAAGGTGCCGAACGTGCGCCTCATCGATCCAAGCGTCTCGGGGCTTGATCTTGCGCGCGGGGCCTCCCTCACGGTGACGATCACGAGCACGAACGCGTGGGAGAGCATCCTCTTCAAAAAGCCTGTCATTACTTTCGGGGAGGTCTTCTTCAACGACGTGCCGGGCGTCGAGCGCTGCCGCAACTTTGAAGAATTCCCCTACCTCGTCAAAAAGCAGCTCACCGAATGGCGGCATGACGAAGCGACGCTCGTCGATTACGTGAGCGCGCTTTTGGAAGATTCCGTCGTCGTTGATTTCAGCGCGCTCTGGAATCGTTCCGCGCCATTTAAAGAAGCGTACGAAGACAGCGGCATGCGCGCCCTCTCGCGCAAACTCGCCGAGAAGATCGGCCTTACCGCATGAGAAACGCAGATGATGCGCCGGTCATGAACGACGAGCTGGAAGGCCGCGGCATACTCGATCTCTCGATCGCCGCGGGCCGCTGGCAGCTCACCAATACGATCGTCCAGCAGCTTTTTGTGCTCGGCACCTTCCTCGCGCTCGCCCGCATCCTTCCGCCGCGAGAATTCGGCATCGCGTCACTCATTTTGCTGGTCCCGACGTTCATCGACGGCATCACGACCTTCAATCTCGATACGAGCGCGCTGCAAAAAAAGGAGGCGATGGGCCGCTATCTGAATGTGCTCTGGACCTTCAACATTCTGCGCGTAGTTTCGATCTTTGTACTCACGCTCGCGCTCGCTCCGTTTCTCGCGCGCTACTTCAAGATCGAAGAGGCGCAGACCGCGCTCTACTTCGCCGGTGCGGTCGTTCTTATGCAGGGACTCGTCAACATCGGGCAGAATTATTTTTTCCTGCATTTCGACTTCCGACGGATCTTCCTGCGCGACACGATAACGAAAGCGACATACGCGATATTCTCTATCGCGCTCGCGCTCATCTATCACTCGTACTGGGCGCTTTTTCTCGGCAACATTCTTTCGACCGCGTGCATGGCGTTCTCGACCTATTTTCTGCATTCGTATCGGCCGCGATTCGATTTCCGCTTCCGCATGCTCGACGACCTGCGCCACTTCGGGCAGTGGCTCTACGCGCAGGACGTCTTGCAGCAGATCGAGCGGAGCGTGGGCGACGCGTTGATCGGCCGTTTCGCCTCCGCTGCCGAGCTCGGCGTGTTCACCAAGGCAAAATCGCTCGCGCAGGCGCCCTCCTCCGCGATGGTGAGCGCGATCAATAAGGTCAGCTTTACGTCCTACATCCATGTGCGCGATTCGCGCCCGCACATCATCGAGGGCATCAACAAGACATTCGATATCTTGAGCTTCGTCTCGATTCCGTACATCGTTGCGATCTGGCTCACAGGGACCCGCATCGTACTCGTCGTACTCGGCCCTGGCTGGATCGCGCTTGCGCCGTACCTGAAGATACTCGTCGTCATGGCGACCTTTAATGCGCTTGCCGTCACGCTCGCGACGGCCGTTTTCAACGGAATCGGAAAGCCTAAGATACAGTCGCTCGTGACGAGCGTGTACACCGTGGTCGCGATCGCCGGGTATGTGCTGCTTATTCCGCCATACGGCGCACGCGGTGCCGCATACGCCCTCCTCTCCGCGGTCCTCTCCGCTACCTGCGTCACGGGCTACTACCTCATTATGGAAGTCGGTATCAACGTGCGGCGCATTCTTTCGACGGCGCTCGTCGTCGCGATCGCCTCCGCAGCGCCCGTGCCGCTCGCGCTTTCGCTGCTTTCGCATCCGTTCTTTAACGCGACGAGCGGGTACATCCTTCTCGTCGCGCTCTCCGGCTTGATCTACGCCGGCATTATCGTGCTCGCAGGAATTCTCTTCAAAAAAGGTCCCTATGATACATTGCTGCTTCTTGCGCGCTCGGTGGTGCGCGCCGTCCGCCCGGTATGAAGATCCATATCTATGCGCTCCGCTTCAAGCCGAAAACAGGCGGCGGCGCGCACCGCACGCTCGATCTGATGATCCGCGCGATGCTCGCGCGCGGCTACGACGTGACGCTTTCGACCTTTCTCTCCGGCAGCGATGAGATCGATATGCCGATGAAGCTCGAGCAGGAGATTTTCACGCGCGGCTTTCTGCCGCTGCAATTCCATGTCGCACGGCTCATGGCAAAAGATAGTGAAAGCGATATACACCTGATCGCATCGCCGACCCTGATCTGGGCCGCAGGCATCTTTGGCAGAAAAAACCGCCGAGCGCTCGTCCTTGCTTATATCAACACGTTCACGATCGGCATGGGTTATTTCAAGACGCAAACCAACGTGCTCAAAAACCGCCTCCATATCGCGCGCTGGTGGCTCTGGGAACACACGCTCGGGCTCTATTTAGCACGCGGCATCGACCGCATGTATTTCGACTCACCGGTCTTGCAGGCGCTCTACGCACGCGCGGGCTACAAGACGCACGATTCGGTCGTCACGCCGGAATTCATGGATCTGACGTCGATACTGCGATCGAGCGCCGCGCTGCCGAATCCGTACGAATCAGGTTTGCGCAACATTCTCTACGTCGGTCGTCTCGAACACGGCAAGGGCGCGGACCTCATTCTCGACGCGCTCGTACAAGTTCCTGAAGATATTCACGCGCATATTGTCGGAGCGGGCGCGGAAGAGAGCGCATTGCGGCAAAAAGCGGCGCACATGCCCGGTCGCGTGCATTTCCACGGATGGAAAAGCGGCTCGGAATTGCTTTCGTTCTATGCGCACGCGAATGTCTTTCTCCAACCCGTCCGGTGGCCGGAGCCCTTCGGCCGCACCGTGGCGGAAGCGATGGCATGTGGCTGCCCTGTGATCGCCACGGAAAACACCGGCTCGGCCTGGGTCGCAGGCGAGGGCGGCCTCACGATGAAGAAAAACGACGCGGCGGATCTTGCAGCAAAAATCAAAGAAGCGCTCGGGAGCGATCGGCACGCGGCACTCGCCCGCGCCGCGATCGAACGCGCGCGCGTTTTCGATGTCGCGAACGTCGCGCGCGACTTTCTTGACGATCTCGAACGCTTCGCGAAAGCGCGAGCACTATAAAATCGCCTCGATAATATGCTCCGCACGCGCCTCCCAGGTGTAGGCTGTTACTTTCTCCCGCGCCGCACGGGCGAGCGAGTCGGCATGCGCCGCGTTTTCGAGCACGCGCGCGATCGCGCGCGCGAGCGAATCGGCGTCATCAGGCGTGAAGAATTCCGCCGTGCGCTCGTCAAGCACTTCGCGCAGGCTCGGCAGATCCGATGCAACGATCGCCCGCCCCGATGCCATATAGGTAAAGAGTTTCAAGGGCGAGGTGTCGCGGCTTGAGATCGCGTGCTTCCCTGAATTGGGAAGCACGAGCACATCCGCCGCCGACTGATTGTTCGCGAGCTCACGATACGGCCGCGACCCGAGGAACAGGACCTTCGGGTATTTCGTCTTAAGCGGCGCGATCTGATCGTCTTTGCCGCCGATCACCGCGAGCAGAATGTCGTCGGGCACGTGGGCTGACGCCGCGAAGAAGGTGTCGGTGCCTTTCCATGCATCGATAAGTCCGATATAGAGCGCGATCTTTTTCTCCTTCGGCAGATTGAGCCGCGCGCGCGATGACTCTCGGCTCTCCGGATGTGCGAAGTCGCCGAGGTCGACCGCATCCGGCGAGACCATGAGTTTGTGCGGCGCGACGCCGTGCGCGGCAAAATAAGCGGCGAGCCCGTGCGTAAGTACCGGCATCGATCGCGCCTTCCGCGCAGCGCGCCGCATCAACATGTTCCATCTGCCTTCGTGCACCTCGAAGATGTACGGCGTCCCCCCGAAGCTCAAAAACAACGCGATCAGCTCGTCGCGCGTGTGGATCACATCACATCGGGCTTGCCGCGTGAATCGCCAAGCCGCAAAAGCGAAAACGAGCCGGTGCCACCAATAGGTGATCATGTCGTACGGAATAAATTCCGGCGCGCGCAATTTCTCGATCCCAAACCGTGTTTTGATCGCGTAATACGCGAACGGGTCTTCGCGGATAACGTTCTCTCGGTCAGGCACGACGAGCGTGACCTCGTGCCCGAGGCGCGTATAAGCTTCGCACATTTTCATTATCTGGAGCCCGTGCGCCTTCTCGGTCGGCATGCGGACTGCTGCGACATAAAGGATCCGCATAGCTACGCTGCTTTCGCGACGACGACTAAGGTCTCCACGAATTTATCGGTGAAGCGCGCGAGGAAAGCGTAGAGAATGTTCAGCATCTTTTTCTTCCAGCTCTCCCTGTGTTCGTAGCCGAGCGTGTAGAGGAACCCCACATCAGCGACCTGCATACCGTTCTTTGAAAGGAGCTGCCGCAGCGTTTTTTCGTTGAGATACATCGTATGGTCGGGATTTACCGTCGGCTCTCGTTTGGTAAGTTTCTCCGTCATATTGAACAGATTGAAGGTATTCGGTGTCGTAAGGATGAGCCTGCCGCCGGACTTCAGAGATGTTCTGCAGCGTTCAAGAAAGCGGCCAGGATTCGAGAGGTGCTCGATGAGATCGCCGGCGAATATGACGTCAAAAGAGATTGGGAATTCGAACTCCTCGGCATTTGCAGCACGATAGTGATCATTGTTCTCATATTCAGGGTCGAGCGCGAGATCGAGCCCATAGACGTCTGCGGCGCGGGCCTTGAGCAGCGCGTGCGGCCACTCGCCGCTGTCTTTCTTGATCCCCTGTCCGCGGAAACCGACGTCGAGGACGACATCTCCGGGCTGAATGAGGCGCTCGATGAGCGCGCGTTTGGTGGCATAGATCATACCGAGAGTTCTTCGACAAGCCGAGCCGAAAGACGCGCAAGCGATTGATCTTCGGCGAGCGATCGAGCGTGCGCGCGAAGCGACTCCTTTTCGCTCTCCGAAAGCGCGAGGATCGTTTCAAGACGCGCCGCAAGCGATTCAGCAGTGCCATCAAAAGCGAGGCGAGCGTCCGCGATCGCCGCGAAATCCTTGCTCATCGCAAGCGGTATCGCGCCGCACGCGGCCGCTTCGAAGATCATCTTGTCATACATGCCGCTGCCGCCGAGATTCACAAAGATGTCGGCTGTGCTGAAGATGCGCGGGCCTTCGTCATTCGGAGCCCCCGGCTCGAACCGAATCATGCTATCGAGGCCCTTCTCGCGCACGCGGGCCGTGAGCTCCTCCAGGTACAGCGCGAATTCCGGGAGCGGCGTACCGCGAACGACTGCGGAGAAATCTCGGCCGCGTCCTTTGAGCAAGGCAAGTGCCGCGATAAAGACATCCGGCTTTTTCGACGGCGCGAGACGCGCATAAAAGAGGATCGAACGCGATATCCGAGCGACCCCTGATTGCGCCGCAAAAAACGCGGTGTCGATGCCGACGGGCATCAAGACGTTATTGCGATAGCGCGCCGTATAGGAAAATCTCGATGTGCAAAATACTTTCTTCGACAACCCGGCAGCGATACCGGTCAGGAACGTGCCCGCGTAATGATTGCGCCAGAGGTATACTCGTTTCCCTAAGAGTCGCCACAAAAGCCCGCCAAGGAGGATGTATTCCTGATTTTGATGCACAAGAACCGCGTCGTACTCACCGCGCAGCTTCCAGAGATATGTATAAAAGAGCCGGATGTATCGAAGGCGCGACGGCGCCCGCTCTTTACCGAGCGAATACACGCGCACGTTCGAGGGCAGCGCATGCTTCCCTTCCTTGAGGCAGATCACCTCGATCGTTTCAAAATGCTTCGAAAATTCGAGCAGCCATCGGTGGAAAAACCCGAGGTAGAGATCCTCGACGTCGACCGCCTGCGTCAGGATAAGAAGCCGCATGCGGGCATTGTACCGTTATTTCTTTGCGGCGCGCTTCTTCGCGCTTTTCACGACGGACGGGCCATAGACGCCTGTCAGGAGGTCGAGATCTTTGTCGGATGCAAGCAGAAGGGCGATATTCTTTTTCTGCGCGGCCCGCAGCATCGCCGTACCAAGCGGCTCTTTCACGACCTTCTCGTAATGGCGCGTGAACGCGGCCATGTCTTTGATGAAACAGAAGCCGCCCGCGCCGCGGCCGCCCTTATGTACCGGATTCGAATAGCGGTTCGAGATCAAAGGATCCGTTTCGATCGCGCGCTGGATCGGACTCCACGAGGCGCCGAGTTTTTCCGCGATGTCGTAGACCGTGTTGAACGTAAGGATCTGCATATAGCCGCTGATGTTATGAGCATATTTGATGAGCTCTGCCTCTTCGCTCGTGCAGACCTGATTGAGCGGCGCGCGCTTGAAGAGCGAGAGCGCGTAATGGGCGTCCTTCTGCTTCTGCGCGTCCTCCGAGGCGACACCTACGACGTTCATGATCGGATTCGCGACATCGTACGCCGCTGTGGCGACGCTCAAGAATTCCGGGCAGAAAAGCACCGTGATTTGCGGGTACTTCTTCTGCAATTCGCGCGTCATTCCAGGCACGATCGTTGATTTGATGAGCGCGATCTTGCCTTTGCCGACGAGCGAGAGCGCGGCTCTAACGATCGAACCGTCGAAGCCCTGCGGCGTCGAGGGCGTCGGCACCGCGACGATGACGACGTCGCAGTTTTTGATCTTCGATTTGTTCTTTATGTACGGTTCCTCGAGTGAGTACCGTATCACTTCGTAGCCGCGTTTTTCGAAATCATCCGCGTAATTTTTCCCGACGTATCCCTGCCCGACGAAGCCGATGAGCGGCTTTTTCTTATATGCCATGGGCGCGACTATACTATGCCGCGAATGTCGTCGCAATACGCCGCTACGTACTCATCGAAGGTTTTATACGGATAGGAAGCGAGCGCCGCGTGCCGCGGACCGCTTTTGAACCACGCGCCGAGCGCCTCGGCAAAATCGCCTTCCGCGATGATCGCTCCGGCCTCACGCGCAATGCCGACGTCAGTCGAGAGCACCGGTTTGCGGGCCCCGAGCGCCTCGACGATCGCCATCCCGTAGCCCTCGTATACCGAGGTAACGAGCAAAAGATCGATGAGCGCGTAATAGGGCGCTGCATCCTTCTCCCCCTCGAAGAATACGCGATCCGCGACGTCCTTTTCTCGGGCCAGCGCTTCGAGCGCCTCTCGATCGTGTCCTGTACCGACGACGATAAGGCACGCGTCACGGGGCGCAGCCTCGGCAAAGGCGCGTATCGCGGCGGCACAATTTTTCTCGGGCTCAAGGCGGCCTACAAAAAGCAACTTAATCGTAAACGAGCTGAAGCGATTCGCAAACGTAGGGTCAGCAGATTGCGAACGAAGACGCTCGATATCGGTAAATATCGGAAGTACTTTGATCGGCCGCTTCGGCGTAAGGCGCGCCTCGATGTGCTCTTTCACGCGCTCGGAGACGACGCGAATGCCGTCGGCTTTTTTCAAAACATAGAACGCAATATGGAGCTTTAAAGAATTCGCAACGGAGTGAAGTCCGTAGGAGATCGCAAAGATATCGGTGTGGACTTGGATATGCAGCGGCACGCCGCGCCACCGCGCGATCCAGAGCGCGAGCAATCCGCACGAATGCGGATCCTGCGCGGAGACGACGTCCGGCTTCTCAAGCGTACGCGCGATCATAAGCGCGTACGTGCCATAGAAAAGCTTGAACGGGGCATTCGTGGGATACACAGCGAGATTTCCTGAGCGCGACGGCGCAGCGCCGTCCTTTTTGAGCGAACAGCCGATGATGTCGAGTGCGCCGAAATTCTCCGCATACGCTTTTTGGCGCATGTATGCGGGCGAGCCGGGAAAGAGTATTCCCCGCTTCGACCTGTCGGCACCGATCTGCAGGACTCTCATAGCGTTTCGAATATTCTGACATGCTCGTCTGCCACGTCCTTCCAATCGCGGCTTTCTCTAATCGAGGCAAAGCGCTCCGCGAAAGACGCATACTGTGTGTCGTCAGCGAGCATTTCGATCTTCGCCGCAATGTCTCCGACCGAACGCGGATCGATCGTAACGGGAAGCCGCGACCCAATGGAGAGATAATTCTCACTCGTGACGAGCGCGGGAAGGCCGATAGCGAGCGCTTCATAGACCTGGTTGGGCGATATGTCAGTCCAGCTCGGTAATACGAAGGCGCGCGCGTCTTTCACCCGCTCAAGCACTCCAGAGAGCGGCATCGCAGGAAAAAAGTTCATACGATCGTTCACGTTGAGCTCGCGAGCAAGATGTTCGAGTCCAGCCTTTTTCGGTCCGTCGCCGATGATCGCGAGCGTGAAATCTTGCGGTATCTTCGCCGTCGCGAATGCTTTGATAAGGGACGAGAGATTTTTCATCGCCACGATGCGACCCCAGAACACGAACTCTTTTGATGCAGTACTACGATGAATTTCCGCCGTTTCGGTTCGCGGTATTGGATTGCGGATCACTGCCGCGCCGCCTACGCCCATATAGCGCTCA
Organism: Candidatus Kaiserbacteria bacterium; assembly: GCA_019247335.1. Lineage (GTDB taxonomy): Bacteria > Patescibacteriota > Minisyncoccia > Phycocordibacterales > UBA2100 > UBA10103. The sequence continues at coordinate 33,299 of JAFAPB010000070.1, read as the reverse complement.
TATAACTCACGCTGTTTTTCCGTGTTGAAAATGACCCGCGCAGCCTTGCGCAATACGCGACCGATCATATATCGGTGCGGACCGTATTGCGCTGCTCTATAGAGACCTTTTGCATAAAAATCCGCAAGCGGCAGTGGCGGCGCACCGGAAGAAAGATAACGCTCCCACAAATAATCGCCGCCGATGCGGACGACATATTTCTTTCCCGCAAGATCTGCCGCAAGCGACGCTGGAAAGCCTGCGGCAAACCAGTCAAGAAGATAGACGATGTCGCACTGCCGTGCGGCGCGTCGAACGGCAAAAAACATTTTGATACGGTTCGCAATCTTGCCGCGCCGGAGGACGCGCTCGAGCTTAAAGCGATAGCGTGCATCCGCATCGTACTGCGGTTTGTCAGAATAAGTAACCAGCTGCACGTCGTGTCCAAGCTCCGTGAGCTTTGCCGCAAGGCGCGGCGCGTACGTCGCCGGGCCGCCGATATCCGGCTCGAAAATACCGGAGACAATGAGTATCCGCATCTCGAAACTGTATAGTAAATGACGAGGGGGCGCGAGGCGCCCCGACGTAGATTTGAGGTCAGGCAGTTCTGACCGGGAACAAGAGTCCCATGACGACGAGGCCGGGAACGATCGACCAGGTGCCGAGGCCGCGCGCGCTCTGGAAGAGCTCTTCGGCGATCGGCATGAACGGGCGCGAGATTTCGACGCTGAAGTCGAGCATCGCGTTGAACGCCCGGACTTCAGGCGGCTTCGGCGGATTGCTGACAGCGATGCGGAACCCCGCATGACGGGCAGCGGCTCGTGCGGTTCGCAGCATGACTTGTGACCCTCACAGTGATTTCGCTCTCTGAAGCAAACACCCGAGCGAGCAAAGCTCCTAATCGAGTTATCCCCTCCTCGTAAGCGGTTCAAAGATGCGCGTACGCATGTTCGCGGCGACGATATTCCAGTCATACTTCTCCGCGACCAGCTTCTTCGCATTTGAAACCATCCGCGCGACGAGCGCCGGATCATTCATATAGCGCGTCACTGCCCGCGCGATCGATTCCGAATCATGCACATTGCAGAAAAGCCCCGTCGGCTCTTTATCGGTATTTTTTACCGGGTCAAAAAGGAAATCGGGTATGCCGCCGACAGGCGTTGCAATGACCGGAATCCCGGCGGCGAACGCTTCGACGAACGAGATGCCGAAGCCTTCGATGATCGAGGGCCGCACAAAAATATCGGAGACCTGATAGAAGGCCGGCAGCTCCTCGCGTCCGATGTGCCCCGCGAATATGACGCGCTCCGCGACATTGGCGTCGTGCGCGATACGCTGCAGCTTCGTCTCATCCTCTCCGCTTCCGGCGATGAGCAACTTCACGTTCTCCGGGAGCAATGCGAGCGCGCGAATTACGTCTTCGACGCCGCGCGAGAGGACGAGCCGCGACGCCGTAAAGAGGAATACGTCGCCCATTTTCTTGCCGAGCCGCTGCTTGAGCTCGATCAACTTATCCTGCGCGACCGGCATCGAGAATTGCGCGACATCGACCGCATTCGGGATGACCTCGACCGGCTTTTGATAACCGAGCGATCGCGCTTCACTCGCGATGAAATTCGAAATGGCTTTGATCATATTTGCGCGCAGGTAGACGCGTTTATAGAGCGGCCAAAAAAGGCGCAGTGCGGCACGACGGTCCTTTAATTCAGCAAACGGTCGGCCATCCTGCAGTTCCAGGAGGTACGGCGTCTTTCGATGCGTCCAAGCGAATAAAAGTGCCGCGAATCCGGCCTGATTCGCCATCATCGCCCACGAAAGGTCGTACACGTTCCTAAGATCAAGCCGCCACGCTTTGAAAAAACCGGAGAGCGGGAAAAGCATTTTCGCGAAGCGAAGCCGCAGCGGGAGCGCGCGATCCGAGACCTTCGCGTTGGCGATCGAGGGGCCGATGCGGTAAACCGTAACATTGCCGATCTTCTCGACTTTCGGCAGCGCCTTATCAAAGCGCAAGGTGACCATATCGAACGAGTACTCCTGTGGATCGAGGCGGTCGGTGATCTCTTTGATCGCGACCTCCGCACCGCCGACGTACGGGAAATACGTGAGAGAGAATATAAGGACGCGCTTCATGCGAGGAATCATATATAAAAGATTGCGGGCGCGCGACCGAAGGGCGCGCGCCGCAGAAGAACTTCCATCGATCACCGCGACTGGTTCGTCGGTGCGAGCGAGCGGGCGCTGACCGGGTAGCCCACGAACGATGTCGACCCGCCAACATCGACTCGCGTCAGCATGATGCCGGTAGCGCGCTTGCGGTACATTTCAAGTACCTTCAGCGCCTTATCCTTGTGCGGCATCATCTCCGCAAAGAATTTCTGAACGACCGGCGGGACTTCACCGTGCGTCTGCGATACGGACGGATCAATGAACGGCTCGAAGAGCCATTGTCCGCCCTCGACGAGAATCATGTCCGGGCAGTTTCGTGAGATGTCGCCGGTGATCCAGGTGATACGGCTGATGATCTTGTTGACGCACATTTCTTCGAGATGCAGGCATTTTCTTTTGATCGGTCGTACTTCACGAACATAGTGGAGTAGCCAACAGGCGCCGCCGGCGCATGCGATCAGCCCGATCGTATACAGGATTGCTTCCATGCGGACCTCCTCGATCCGTTGCTCCGATTACCCTAACGCGACGCACGAAGTGCGTCAAAAATAAAAGCGCCGCGAGCGCAAGGCCCGCGGCACTTCACAAGGATCGGAACGACCGATCAGATCATCGTCGGCTGACCGAGATCGCGCACGTACGTTTCCGACGCCGTGAGCCCCGCATAGCCTGTAAAGCTGCCCGTACCGGAGATGATCAGCTGCTTGCTCTTCGCGGCCGGCACCTCGTCGAAGACCGTCGGTGAGCGCGGCAGCTTCCCGTGGCGCATGACGCTAATCGCGTCACGCATCGTCCGCTCGATGTGGTTTTCCGAAGTGACCACGATGAGCTCGCCGAGGCGTTCGCCGACGAGTTCGTCGATGATCGGCACCGCGTACTGGAACGACTCCGCGGTATTGCGGCTTTCCTGCTCGGCGACGGAGATGCCCTGGATCCACATCCTGTAGTCGCCGTCCGTCTTGAAGAAACCCGCGCCGAAGAATGCCGGGAAATTTTTGCGGAGCAGCTCGTATGCGCCGATCGCTTCGAACATGGTGTACTCGGCCTCGCTCATGCCGTCGACCCAGCTTGCGCCGGTCGACCAGATCAGTTTGCGAGCGCCCGTATGGTGCGCCATGTAGATGCCCATCGGGATACGGCCGGGCAGGTTGACACCGCCCCACATAACGCGCTGCCAGTCGTCGTAGAGCGCCTGCTTCGGTGCTCCCGATTTGTCTTTCACTTTGGGCGCGAATGCCCGGAGTTCAGCGAGCGAATAGCCGCTGACATGAACAGCAGTGAGAATAGCCATTATCGGCCCCCTCGTCCGTTGATTGCACTATCCTGATTATAACACATTCTTATAGAAAAGCAATCACTGCGTTTTGCAACTCTTGAGCATCTCGACGTATTTGCGGACATTCATTTCCGGCTTCCAGCCGAACTCTTTTTCGATCTTCGACGTGTCGATCGCCGAGAGCATGCGGTTGCCTTTGCGCTCGGGAAGCATCGTGATGTTGTCGCTGAAGAGCTTCGCGAGCTCGAGGATGGAGATTTTCTCGCCGCTCCCGATCGCATAGCCGTCACCCTGCCCTTTCTCGCCGACCATAAGCAGTGCCCGCGCGGTGTCTTTCACATACGTAAACATGCGCTCCTGCGATCCAGGCGAAGTTACCGTAATCGGCTCTCCTTTGCGGTACTGCTCCTTGAAGCGGCCGATGACGGACGCGTACGGCCCTTCGGAAAGTTCGCGCGGTCCGTAATTGTTATAGAAATACGTGATCGCATACGGCAGCGAGAACCAGGTCCCGTAATTCTGCACGAGCTCGGTGTTGGTCGCCTTCATCCATGCGTAGGGCGACTGATCGCGCCCGAGGCCGTCGTCGGCGAACTTGGTCGAGGATCCCGCGTAGACGAGCCTGCAGCCGCGTTTTCGCCAGTACTCGAGCACGCGGAAGGTGCCGTGCACATTCAAATCCCAGATGAGCTCGACATCGTTAAAACTCTGCTCGACACGCGAGTATTCACCGAGATGGAAAATAATGACCGGCTTCTCATTTCCCAAAAGTTGCTCGATATCTTTCGTATGCCCCTCGATATATTCCGCGCCCTCGATGTGGCTCGACTCTTTGCCGATGAAGTAGTTGTCGAGCGAGATGACGCGATATTTCTCAAGGAGAAGCTCGATCAAATGCGAACCGATCAATCCCGCTCCTCCGGTCACGATCACCGTTTCCTTTGCCATGACACTACCTTACATCTTACTTTGGCGTGAAGCGAGTCCTCAACGGATTTTCATTCGTCTTTGAAATGCTTAAGCGCGCGGCCGGGAGCGCTTCGAATGTTGCATTAACAAAATAAGCATATGAAAACTAATGGGATATCTAGAGGATGGGAGGATATGGACTTTATTGGTCAACTGAAAGCCCGCGAAGCTGCAGAGCGAGCGTTAGCAGAAAGAGAGGCGGGCGAGAGAGTAGCTGTTCAGAATCTCGAAGAGGAAGAGGCATCGAAAACCGAGACCGCTGAAAAGCCGATTGTATTACCAAGAGCGTGGCAAGACATTGTCACAAATGATAATGAGGCGATTATCATTGATCTGTATGCCAAAGGCCTCTCAACCCGTGAAATCTCAAACCACATGCGCTCACAGCGTAGCGTTGAGGTTTCCCCGTCGTCTGTATCGTCAATAACGGATAAGGTCTTTCCGTTAATAAAAGAGTGGCAGTCGCGAGTCTTACCGACAACGTACGCAATAATCTTCTTAGATGGTTTGCGCTTCAACGTGCGGGAAGCAGGAAGAGTCGCAGCCAGGGTCGCTTATGTGGCAATGGGCGTGACAATAACCGGACAAAAAGAACTGCTCGGCTTTTGGGTTAGCGATTCGGAAAGTTCTAAGTTCTGGATGGGCGTGCTAAATGAGATTAAGAATCGTGGCACTGAAGACGCGTTAATAGTTTGCGTTGATGGGCTAAAAGGATTCCCTGAAGCGATTAAGAACATCTACCCATTGGCTCAGATTCAAGTCTGTATTATTCATCAAATTCGACACACTATGATGTTTGTTCCGACAAAACATCGCAAGGAGTTTTGTGAGGATTTGAGAGAAATTTACGCGGCGCCAACTGAAGAGTCAGGCATCGAAGCACTCAATGAAGTGATACGGAAATGGCCACAGTATCGACCTTACCTGAAGAGTTGGGAGGATCGCTGGCAAGAACTGAACACGTTCTTCGAATACCCCAGCGCGATACGAAAATTGATCTACAGCACAAATGCAATTGAGAATCTCAACCGACAATTTCGAAGAGTAACGAAAACTACGATCGTATTCCCGCATGACGAAGCCGTACTTAAGTTATTGTGGCTAGCTCAAGTTGCAATTACCGAGAAATGGATTCATCCGATTCATAATTGGGGTGAGATCATGGCGGCATTGAGCATAATGTTCCCCGATAGAATTCGCATCTAATTACAAAAGGCGACAGCGAGCGCTCACCGAGCCGTATTATCCACATTAATTAATCTCGATGTCATAAAGCTCTCTTATAATTATGGAGTTCGAACATAGTCATCGTGAATGGAGAAACCCCTGCATCGCTGCAGGGGTCTCCTTTTGGGGCGTTAAGAACCGAATGCTTCGTTACAACCTTCCTCCACTTGATGACTAATCTCCTTTTGAAAGATAGGGACTATCGGTTTGATTTTCCCGCAATCCCGTACTCAACTTCGGGTCACCGTACCGCCTTACGAATGATCGCCTACGGTATCTAGGGCTAGTCTTGTCCTAGCGATTCAAGGCAGATCGAAGCCACCCTCCTAGCATAGAATGCGAGGCTAGCGACTAATCCTATCATCGTGAAATGGCAGGTCTTTTCATTATGCATATTTGGGCAGAAAGCCCAGCGACCAGCGATGTGGATAACTATAGGTCGTCGTAGTCGCGCTTGTGGCCGTTGAGCACTTCTTGAAGCGTGCGGTGAGAGACCTCGGCGTGCGCGTGATCCTGCTGGATTTCCTTCAACTGCGGACGGGGTTCTTCCTTGCGCTCCTCGCGCTTCGGCTCTTCTTTACGCGATTCTTCCCGCTTCGGCTGCGCTTGGCGCGGCTCCTCCCGGCGCGGCTCTCGGTTCTGGTTGGGCTTCTCCCCTCCCGCGCGCGCTTCTTTTTGCTCGCGGCGATCGCGGAGTACTTCCAACGGGGATTTTGATGGCGCGGCTGGAGCTGCAGACCCGGCGCTCTCGGCGCGCGCTCGCTCGATCGCCTCTTTGAGCGAATTGCGTGCGACGGCTTCGTTCGGGCGCGGCGCTTCCTGCCGGCGAGGGGCCGCATGCTGTTGCGATTGCGGCTGCGGCTCGCGCACGGGTGGTGCTGCCGGGCGCGGCTCTTCGCGCTTCACGATGCCGGCGAGGAGCGAGCGCGGCTCCGTTCCCTGATCGCGCACACCGCCGCGCGGCCCGTCGCGCCGCTCTTTTTTCTCCTTAGGCGGCGGCACGAATTCGAGTTGCTTGCTATTGATCGCTGATTCGACTTCGGCGCGGATGCGGCCATACTGCGCGCGTGAGGATTCGACCACGTCGTCGCGGTATGAGATCGCGGGCGCTTCGATCGGAGGGATAGTTTCAGCGGAAAACGGCGCGGATCCGACCCCGTCGATCATGAGCGTGAGATAGATCTGTCCCAAGCCCAAGCCGACAAGGTCCTCCGGCAAAAATGTCGGCTTGAAAACCGTCTCGAGAACTTCGGCATCAAAAGGACCGACGCGGAAGACGATGAGCGTGCCGACGTTGCCGAAAACCGCATCGCGGACCTCTTCTTCCATCTGCTCGATGTATTGGTTCGCGAGCGTGAGCGCGAGCTTGTATTTGCGCGATTCAGAGAGAATATCGGCAAACGCCTCGTTCATCATCGACTGGAATTCGTCGACGTAGAAGTAGAAGCGCGGCAGCCGCGCGATGCGCGCCGCAGGCTCGTCGGCGCGCGACATAGCGGCGAGGTAGATCTTCACCGTGAGCATGGAGCCGAGCAGGCTCGCATTGGTCTCGCCCATCCGGCCCTTGGAGAGATTGACGATGAAAATCTTCTTTTCGTCCATGATCTTGCGCAGATCGAATGACGAATGCGCCTGCCCCACGATGTTGCGGATCAACGGATTCGCGGTGAATTGGCCGATCTTGTTTTGGATCGCCGGCGTCGCCTCTCTCGTGTACGTATCGGTGAAGCCCGCGAACTCTTCCACCCAAAACGCTTTCACGATCGGGTCGGTGATTTTCTCGATGACCGCGTTCCTGAAGGTCTTGTTGGTGAGCATGCGGTTGACGTCGAGAAGCGTGGAATCCGGGTACTCGAGCAAGGCGAGGAGCGTGTTCTGCAGAATGTATTCCATACGCGCTGACCACGCGTCGACCCAGATGCGTTTTAAGGCGCCCATGAGGCCCGAGACGACGAGGTGCCGCTTGTCATAGCCCACATCCTCCATGACGTTGAAGCCGAGCGGAAAGTCAGTGTCGAACGGCGCGAAGTAGACGACGTCTTTGATGCGGCTCTGCGGGATGAAATCGAGCAGCTTCTCCGCCGTCGATCCGTGCGGATCGATGAATGCGATGCCTTCGCCGTTCTGGATATCCTGGATCGCCATGTTCTCGAGCATGGTCGATTTACCCATACCGGTCTTGCCGATCACGTAGACGTGTTTGCCGCGATCGATGGCGCGGATGCCGAACATCTCGCGCTTCCCGCGCGTGTGGGTCGTCGCGAAATAGGTGATGCGTCGATCGTCGTCGTGATGATCGGGATGGATCTTCCCTCCGTGATGTCCTTCGTGATGGGCGTGATCTGACATACTCGAAGTATAGCAAAGGTCGCCCTTTTTATTTACGGACTCTGCGCGGGCGCGTACTGGCTATGGACGAAGTTCAGCAGCTTCGCGACGTCCGACGGCGAATCATGCGAGCCGAGCACGATAACCGCGATATCGCGCGGCACGCCGCCGACATCAACCTGGAAAATGCCCGCATACGTCTCGCCCGCTTCGGTCGTCTGCCCCACCTTGCCGCCGATAAGTTTCGCGCTTGCACCCTTGATCTGGTTGAAATTCTGGATGTTCTTGAACGACGGCGCGCCGTACGCGGAATCGGTAATCTCCCCCGTCGTGATACCGAAGACGAAGCGGCGGTTCGCATAGATATATTTGAGCAGCTTGAAGAGATCCTCCGGCGTGGAGACATCGGCTTTCGCGCCCGACGGATCGGTGAACACGGTATTCGTAAGCCCGATCGCCTTCGCCTTTTGATTCATGTAGCTGACGAACTGCGCGCGGCCCTTTTCCGCCGCGAGCGTCTCCGCGGCTTCGTTGGATGACTCCTGCAAGAGCAAAAAGAGGAGGTCGTACGCTTTGACCAAGCTTCCGGCGCGCAATCGCGGCACCGAGGTATACACGATCGCGGATGACGGTACGGTGATCTCTTTGTCGAGATTGATGTACTCGGTCGCGACGAGCGCGGTGATGAGCTTCGTGACCGACGCGATCGGCGCCGTCGACGAGGCATTCTGGCTTACGAGGACGGTGCCGTTCGCGAGGTCGGCGACGAGATAATCCTGCGCCGAGATCGACGGCGCCTTGAGCTGATAGTCAAAATCATCGCCGACGGCCGCGCTGTTGTAAACGACGACCGGCATCCCGACTTTCGCTATATCGAACACTTTTTTCGCGTCGTCCGTCGAAAGTCTGATGCAGCCGCCGGAATACGAGGTCGAGACGGGCGTCCCGTCCGGATAATATGGCCAGCCATGGATGAAAAAGTTGCCTTGAAAATCCATGCTGTACGGCATATACACATCGCCGATCGAGGAGAGATGATTCGTCTCTTTGGTCTGGATGGAATAAATGCCCGCTGGGGTCTCCCACCACGATCCGACTTTGCCCTTCGCGAGGATCGGGACCGTGAGGGTCGACGTGCCATTCACATATACATTCAGCTGCATGGTCTCGAGATTCGCATCGATGAACGATGCCGCGCTTTTGATCATGTTCGCTTTGACGCTCGCGTAATAATCAGGGTCCGAGAGCGCCGGAAGCGCGCCGTACTGCAGAGGCAGCGTCGAACTGGCCTCCATTCCGGGAATTGAGATCGAATACACACGCGGTGGCGCGATATAGAAATACGCAGACACGCCGAGCGCGACGAGGACGAGCAATATCCCGCTCAACGTGCGGTAGGAGACGCCGCGACCGGTCGCCATGGGCGCGGTACGGACATTTGCAGCTATGGGGGACGCTGATACTTCCGCTGTGGGGGCTGCGGTGATCGGTGCAGGCGATTCTGCGGAGCTTGGCGTCGCGATTTGCGGTGCCAGCGGCGCCGGCGCGCCCGCGGTGCCGAGCGCGGCGCGCGCCGCATCCTCGCTCCAGCCTTCGAGCACGAGCCGATTCACGATGATATCGCTCGGCATGCCGATCGCGCGCAAGCGATCAGCCAAAGGTTTTGGATCATCCGTTCGGGCCATTTACCGAAATTTTATCATCCTGCGGCTACTGATATTGGATGTAGATCGGCTGCGGCTTGAAAAGCAGCAGCTCCTTGGGCGTAAACATGCCGGTCGAGGGCGGCAGAATGTCATTTTTGTAAAAGAGCTTGAATCCGGTGAACTGCACGGGCTCGGGGTAGATCACCTGATTGTACGTGCCCGTCTTTTTCGCCTTCGATCCCCACCCGTCCATATCCATCACGATCTGCACTTCGGGGAGCGGCTTGATCTGTTTCGCATGTGTAACCATATCTTCAGTGAAGCGATGCACGATAAGGATTTTCGGCGGCAGGTCATACTCATCCACGAGTTTTGCGAGATACTGCGCCGCGAAATTCACGTCACTCGCGTCGAAGGTGCCGATCTCTCTTCCGGGCGGCACGCCGTCTTTCATCGAGAACTCTGGATCGATGCCCAGGTGCACATTCGGCATTTTCAAATATTTCTCATAGACCGGCAGGTCTTTCTGCAGCGTGCTCTTCCCTACCTGGAAATCGAGAAAGACGATGCCGTGGATCTGCGTAGCTAGATCGAGCGCGTGATCGATCTGGCTATCCGGCATCTGCAGGCGATACGTGCCGTCTGCCTGTGCGCTGCCCTGCGCCGTCTCGACGATGTAGTGGATCGCGGGAATGACCGGCGTCGCGGGATCGGCTTTGCGCCACGCCTCCGTCGTCGACGCGAGTTTCTGCAGCATCACATCCGTCGGGTACTGACCAAGGACACCCATGCCTTTTGAATAAAAATTGCCGTAGTACGCGACGATGCGATTGAACGGCAGGAGCGCGCCGTCTTTCGGATACGGCGCGGCTGTGACCGGCCAGAGCGGTTTTTTCTTAGGCGTCGATGTCGCGCTCGTGGAAGAGGCGCTTGATGTCGCGACGACGAGAATGACGGGGTCGGCCGTCGTCGCGTTGGCGAGTTGCCACATCTTTTTGTCGTAAGCAGCTTTATCGAGCGGCGGATATTTCGGCGGAGGCGGCGTCTGCACCTGCGTTGATGTCGCGACGACCGCTGCTGCTGCGTCGCGCGTATAGCCGAGCCCGCCGATATTCGCGGCCTCGTATATATACACGACAGCGACGACCGCGAGGCCGAATGCGATCCCCCAGAGGGCGGGTCGGGAGAATTCCAACGCCGCATGCATTCTGTTTACTCCCGGCATGGTCACTATTCTTCGAGAAGCGGGTCGCGACGAGGCGAGAGATCTTTTCTGCGGCGGCGCACGACGATGCCGAGCGCGATCACGAACACGCCGAGCAAAAAGAAGAACACCGTGTCCCAACTATGGGGAAATCCAAGGAAAGGCAGGGTAGCGGTGAGCACGCCGGCGAGAATAATGAGGGTGTCGAGTGTCATAACTCGAGTATAGCACCGTCGTCCGCACGCTTATTTTCAACTTACTGTGCGCCGCGGGTTACATGAAGATGGTCAAGCCATTTCTGCGCGACATCCGGGTAATGCGTGCTTAACGAGCGCAAAGACAAGGCTAATTCGCGCAAATCAGTACCATCTTTTGCTTCAGCTATGCGCTCCCCGAAGTTGCTTCCGAATGTTTCGTTGAGAAGCTCTACCACATCGCCGGGGGTCATTTCTCCGGTGTAATACTGACGGACGAATCCGCGCCATACGACTTTCTCCGGCACGTTGGTCTGCTCAGAAATACTGAGGACAATGGCTGTAATCATTTGGCGCGCCGCATCGTAATCGTTTGTGCCCTCGAATATTTCACTTTCTAAGTAATTTGTAGTAGTGCGCTTAAATTTTGAAGGTTCAATACTCGTGGGCCGCCGCCTCACATACTCAAGCACTACTTCGTGCGCAATTTGCTCGGTAATACCTTCATTGAACAGCTCGAAAACGCGCATTTGCTCATCGCTCTTCCGTCCGTTGTCAATGCGCTTCGACGCCACATTGGCGTCAAAGCCGGTTTGCTGTTTTAAATCCGCCCGCATATTAGTTTCGCCAAATTCCACGTCCCATTCTATTTTGTTGTAGCTCGTGGAATGCGCTGTTTCGTGGAAGAGCGCGTGCATGAATCTCACGAAGACTTCGTCCTCGTCATATCTCAATAATAATTCGTCATAATATTTAACGTTGATTCGTATTGCATTTGACGCGGAATTGTATGCCATCTCGTTATCACCGACGCCCTCATATAAATAGAATTTCTCCGCAACATTCCAGTGTTCGACGGGAATGCCGGATTTCGTGAGATATTCGGAAAAAATATTGCCAACTTCCTTTAGGTCTAAAGCTTTTAGCCAATTTAAGATCGTCGCGGCGGTTTCTGTGTACTTTTCTACACAGGCAGCATGCTCCTGAAGCATGTCTTCGTTCATCTCTTTCTCCGCTTGTTCGGCGAAGTTACCGGTCCTAGTGCGTCCGCCTAGTGCGTCGGATCGTTTGAAGCTTTCAAAGCCCCGCATAAATGAATGATAGCAGCTACGGAAGGGCTATCACGACGAATTCGCCGCGCGCGGCGCCGCGTTTCTGGAGATCTTTTGCGAGCGCCGCAGGCTCGCCGGAAATTAATTCTTCGTGCAGTTTGGTGAGCTCGCGCGCGAGCGACACTTTTTTAATACCGGCTTTCGCGAATTCGCCGAGTAATTTCACGATGCGGTGCGGCGATTCGAAAAGGACGACCGGATACTCGCTTTTCGCTATTTTTTGAATTGCGGTCTGCCGACCTTTTTTATGCGGCAAAAAGCCGATAAAGGTAAAGCCATCGCCTTCGAGCCCGGCGATCGAAAGCGCAGCGGTAATGGACGAAGGCCCCGGGATAGCATCGATGATCGCTTCCGGCGCATTTTCGCGGATGTATGCGACCAGGCGCGCGCCGGGATCGGAGATCGCGGGCGTGCCGGCGTCGGAGACAAGCACGACGCGTTCGCCCGCACGGAGTCGCTCGGCGACTTCTTTCATTTTTTTGCTCTCTGTCGCCGCATCGAGCCGCTGCACGCTCGTGCGAAGCCCGTAATGCGCGAGCAGCTTTGAAATGACGCGTGTGTCTTCCGCATAGATCACATTCGCCTCTTTGAGATTCCAGAGGCCGCGGAAGGTCAGATCGCCCATGTTCCCGATGGGCGTCGCGACGACGGATAGCCGTCCCGGCTCTTTTTCATATGACTCATCGCTCATGCGGTGACGCTATCACTAATCGCCGCCGCGGGCGAGTCTAGTCGGCGATCTGCTCCGCGACTTTATAAATATCGCCTGCACCCATCGTGATGATGAGCGTGTTCTCTTTTTCTTCGAGCAAACGCTCGCGGATCGCGTCGAATGAGTCGAGCGCGAGCGCGACGCCGGCATTCTGCTTCACCGCATCGGCGAGCGAGTGGTTCGAGACGGCCGGATCGGCGGCTTCGCGAGCGGCATAGATCGGCGCGATGATCGACACATCCGGCAAGGAGAGCGCGACCGCGAATTCTTTCATCAAACTTCGCGTGCGCGAATACGTATGCGGATGAAACGCAACGACGATTCGCCAGCCGGGAAAATGCTCGCGCGCCGCCTCAACGGTTTTCTGAATCGCGGTCGGATGGTGCGCATAATCGTCGTAGACGAGCGCGCCCTGCGGCGTCTCTCCTTTGTATTCGAAGCGGCGCCACGAGCCCTGGAATTCGAGGAGCGCGCGATCGGTATATTCTTCCTGTAGATGCGGGAAGGCGGCGCGCGCCGCAGCCTTCGCGGCGCGCGCATTCATGCGATTGAATTCCCCTATCTGATGCAGTTCCGGCACCGTCTGCGTCGTATAATCGAGTATCGGCGCGGTGGCCTCGGAAAGCGCGGCGGCAATGACGGGATCGTACGGATTCGTCACGATGCAGCCGTGCGCGGGCACCTTCGCCGCGGCTTTGCGGAAGGTCGCCTGCAGCGCCTCAAGGTTTGGGAAATAATCCGTGTGGTCGAGTTCGATATTAGTGATCACAAGGATCTCCGGATTGAGCTCGAGCAGATGATCGCGGTATTCGCATGCTTCGACGACGAGCAGATCTTCACGTCCCTCGAGAAAATTCGATCCGAAATCGCGCACGATGGATCCCACGATCGCGGTCGGCTCTTTTTCGCTATATTCCAAGATTTTCGCAAGCATCCCCGTCGTCGTCGTCTTGCCGTGCGTGCCGGCGACCGCGATGGTGCGCATTTGTTTCGAGATCTCACCGAGCGCCGTGAAATATGACATCTCGGGGATATTCATCTCCTTTGCCCGTTCACGCTCGCGATTGGAGGATGGCACCGCATCGCTATAGATGAGCAGCTGCGTGTCGGCCGGTATGTTGCACTGATCGTGCCCGACCCACACGTGCACCCCCTTTTCAAGGAGGAGCACGACGGTCGGCGACTCTTCCCTGTCGGAGCCGCTCACGGTTTTGCCGCGCGCGAGAAGCAGTTGCGCGAGCGCTGACATCCCAATCCCCCCGATCCCGACCATATAAATATTCCCCGGCAATGGCATGGCACCACTGTATCAAAAGTTCGAGGCTGCGGTCATTACCGCAGCCTCCTCGTATCTCCGCTCGCGATCACTTTTTGCCGATGAAGATCACGCCTGCGTCCTTCGGAAGCTTCACGCGGGCGACCTCGGCAACGCCGATCGGCGCTTTCCGCTCGACGGAAACGGTCCTGTCGTACCTGCCGATCGCCGTAAAGAAATTCAGATCGTAGCGAACGCGTTTGTCCGGATACGTCAGCCGCACGATCTCCAGACGGCACGGAACCGTCTTGCCGAGCGCATCGGCGATCGAGGCAGCCGGCGACTCGTGCAGGTAGGTCTGTACATATTGGCCGAGACCTGACACCACGAATTCGTTGCGAAGCTGGGCATAGCGGTGACCGATATATTCGCCCGCGTGTATCGGGCATTTTTCTGGGACCGCAACGGCGAAGAGGCCGTTGCCTTTCCAGACGACCTCGCGAGTGGCAGCGCGCTGGGGCCGTTTGCGCTCCCTTCGGTTTTCGGCAGGCGTTGCCGATTTTGCCGCATCTGCGTTCATTTCTCGTCCTCCCAATCTGACAGCAGCTGTTGCCATAGAACATTTTTTCCATCCATTGTCAAAATCGACCGCCGTTGCGAAAATCACGACACATGCCATAAAGACGGCAGCAAACCCTTATCGGATTAGATATACATGGGTAAAAAGGTCTTCTGATCCTTCGGCAACAGCGAGAGAGATCATGCTTGCGACAACAGGTGAATCGACTGGTCCACAGGTGGTACGCCCCCTACGCCTTGCAACCGTTACGATCGGTCTGCACCGTACCGTCGATGAATACAAGAAGCTGCTCAAACGGTCCGGATGCGTATTGAATACGGATCATGTCGAGGCCGTGCTCCGAGCGGCAGAGTCGAGTTTCGCGGCCTCGAAAGTCCGCGTCGATATCTATCGCATCTGCGGATGGGCGGTCGGCGTTGAGGAGCCGCTCAAAGACGAGGTATTATTCGAACGCTTTCGTGCGGCACAATTCGAGGACTGCACGGTCGACGCCGCCCTCGCATTCCGCGCCGAGTATCGCGATCAACCGCCGCGAGAAAAGCTGCCGGTCGCCATGCGGCCGATCGAACCGTTCGCCGGCGCGCGATTCATTCTTGACGTGAATCACGGCAACAACCAGCGCCGCCTCGATGTCCGGCTTGCGGACCGCACCTATTCGCCACAAGAAGATTTCATCGCAATGCGCACGCTCGCGGCCTGATCGGCGCGAATATGAAAGAGGAAATCCCGGGTCATGACGACCCGGGATCATTTTTTGCTTCTGATGCGCTATTTCTTGCTCACGTCGTGTCCGCCGAACATGTTGCGCATCATCGAGACCATCTGTCCGATGAAATTCGGATGCTGCGCGGACTGCACGCGGAATTCGAACGCCGCTTCGATGGCTGGTACGGGGATGCCGAATTTCCTCGCAGTCTCGATTGTCCACTTACCTTCCCCGCTGTGACCGACCGAACCGGAGATCTCTTCGAGATCGGCTCCGTATTTCTTGAGGCCTTCAGCGGTCCAGTCGATGAGGCGGGACGTGACGACGCTTCCCTGCTTGTAGATCTGCGCCGCTTGCAACAGATCGATGTTGAACGGTCCCTTCTTAAGGACGGCGAAGCCTTCGGCGATGCCTTGCATCATGGCGTATTCGATGCCGTTGTGGACCATTTTCACGAAGTGCCCGGCGCCCGCGCCCGGAAAGAACGCGTATGCGGTGCGATCTTGCGCGAGATCCTGGAAGAGCGGCTCAAGCTCTTTGAATGCGCTCTCGTCGCCGCCCACCATCAGGCATCCGCCTTCGCGCCCGCCGCGCGGTCCACCGGAGAACCCGACGTCGATGAAGCGCAGGCCCTGCGCCGCGAGACGTTCTCCTCGTGCGATGGAATCTTCGAAGAAAGAATTCCCCCCGTCGATCACGATGTCGCCCTTTTCAAGCACATTCGAAAGCTCGGCGAGCACGTCGTCTACGGGCTTTCCCGCCGGGACCATGATCCAAGTAAGCCGCGGCGTTGGCACCTCGCGGATCTCCTCCAGACTTTCGAGCGCTATCATGCCCGCGCTTTCGAGCTGCTTAGCTATTTCCGGATTCCGGTCGTACCCGCGCACGGTCCAGCCGCTCTCAAGCAGCCGCTGCGCCATACCGATACCCATCTTTCCCAAACCTACGAGTGTGATGCTTTTAGTCATGTGTTGTAGTCCTTTTCCGACTGGCCGAAGTATAGCCGCGCGCGCTCGTTTGTACACCGCTCTCGATGACCCGCGCCTCCTCCACTATTTTTTTGTCATCCGGCTTATAGAAATGAAGCGGCGTCGCATTTTTCTTCCACGCCGCGACGATCGGGTCGATGTAGCGCCACATAGCACGGATCTCTTCGGTGGAAATAAAGAGCGTCTGATCGCCGGCGATGCAATCGAGCAGCATTTTTTCATATTCTTCGGTGTACTGCGCCGTGCTGCCGCGCTCACGAAAGAGGAAATGGAACATGCGCGCTTCGGTCTCAAGCGTATAGCCGGGTTTCTTCGACCAGAATTCGATGAGAATTTCTTCCTTCGGTTCGAGCCGGATGATCACCTCGTTCTTATGATGCTTCCCCGGGGGGCAGAGGCACGGCCGCGGATGCTTGAAGGTGATCACGATTTCCTTTTGCGCCTCGCCGAGACGCTTCCCCCATTCCATATAGATCGGAACGCCCTTCCACCGCGGCGCATCGATATCAACGCGCACTTTAAAATATGTTTCCGTATTCGACGCTTTTGCGACACCGGGAATTTCGCGAAATCCTTCGTACTGTGCGCGGAAACTATATCGTTGTATATGTTGCAGCGTCGGCTTTTTAATATGCTCAAGCGCTTTCCGGCGCTCCTCGCGTATCGCCGTATCGGTGAAGGTACGCGGGCGCTCCATGGTGAGAAGCGCGATTATTTGGAGCAAGTGATTCTGCCCGACGTCGCGCAAGGTGCCCGTCGCGTCATAGAAAGGTCCGCGCTTTTCGACGCCGATCGACTCCGCGACACGAATATTGATCTTCTCGATAAGTTCCTTGCCCCACGGTATCTCGAAAAGATTGTTAGAGAATCGGAATATCAAAATGTTGCGAAGCATTTCCTTGCCGAGATAATGATCGATGCGGTAGATCTGCTTTTCGTCGAATATCGTCGCAAGGTGCTCGTCGATCTTCCGAGCTGATTTCGTATCTTCGCCGAAAGGCTTCTCGACGACGATGCGGGTCCATCCGCCGCCGGGCGCGCATGGCTCGGAGAGCTTCGACTGCGCGACGTGCGTGGCTATAGTCGTATAAAATTCCGGCGCGACCGCGAGATAAAAGAGCTTGTTCGCGCACACGCCCCATTCGGTATCGAGCCGGTCAAATGTCTTTTTCAGCGCTTCGTAGCTGTCCTTCTCGTCGAAATCGCCGCGTTGGAAACTGAATATATCGAGAAACGAATCGATCTTCGTCGCGTCGAAAAGCCCTTTGGTGTGTATATCGACGACGCCTTTCACGTGTGCGCGAAATTCATCGTCGCTCCACGGGCGGCGCGAGAATCCGACGACGCGGAACATCGTCGGCAGCTGGCCTTTCGTATGGAGATGGAAGAGCGCGGGGATGACTTTCACACGCATGAGGTCGCCTGTTGCGCCGAAGGCTGCCATGATCGTCGGGACGTTGTTTTCGGGGAGCGGCATAAACGCCTGCATTATGTCATATCCGATGAGCGCATGGACGGGCGTGCATATTGACCGCAGCGCCGGATCGTTTTGTGTCGTGCTGTGCACATTGCATGGAAAAGCAGCCGGCGTACAATCGACTTTCACGATTGTTGCCGGCCCTCGGGCCGGGTCCGCAAGTCAGAAAAAAGCGGATTGGAAGCTGGGGTGCAATCCCCCCACTGTGCCGCAACGGTAATGCCTCGGGAAACCGGGGACGAGTCCGGTCTTCGACATTCGTTATCCCGAGCAGGAGAGCGTGTCGTAAGACACATAGTCGTCAAAACTCTGCTTCGGGCAGAGTTTTCGCGTTTTATGACAAAAAAATTAATCCCCGTAGCACTGCTCGTCATCATCGTCGTGTTCGGCGGGCTTTTTCTCGCGCGTCCGCACACCGCACCGACTTCCGTCAGCATCGCGACATCAAAGACCGCGAGTGGCGCAGCGCCCGCCACGACATCGATGCGCACGTCGGTACCCGCAAAAAAGGCTTCCCAACAGGCGGCACATACGAATATCGCTGCTTCGACGTCATCCACTCCTTCCGCACCGGCAAAAGCTCCTGCGGCAACTCAATCGGCATCGACGGACGTACGTTTTACCGCATCGCATGAGGGCACGGTCATCGATCTCATGCGGCAGTTGAAAGCGAACGGCACCCTATCGTATACGGAATCGCAATACGCCGGTCTCGGCGCATTCGTCGAGTCGATCAACGGCCTCGCGAACACCGGCAACAAGTATTGGTTCCTCTACGTGAACGGTAAATCCGCGACGGTCGGCGCATCGGATGCGCAGGTCCGCGCGGGCGATACCGTCGAGTGGCGTTATGAGTCAGCTTATTAATGTAATCGCGATTCTATGAAATACGGCGTGCGCGTAAGTCTAGGTTCTCTCGTTCTTTGTTTCCTTTTAACAGGCGTTGCGTTTGCGGATGACGCGACGAGTACGCCTGATGCAGCGACATCGACGCCGATAGCACCGGATACCGTGACGCTCACGATCCGCGACGGCTCGAACACTGCTTTTAGCGGCACGGCGGATCTCCCCGCGACGACGTCCGCAGATGCCTCGATCACGCCGACCTCCGGCGGCAGCGCGGTGTCAGTGCCGGCGCGGAGCCTCCTTGCAGTCCTCTCCTCGCTCGACAGCAGCAGTTCCGCATTCGACATTACGGATCTCAGTTACTTCAGCTCGTTCAACTCATTTCTTATCAACTGCATCGCGGTGCCCTCCGGCGCGACGCCCGATTGCTTCGACTGGACGTATGCGGTGAACGGCGCGTTCCCACAGGTCGGCGCAGATCACACCACGCTCAACAACGGCGACGTGATCTATGTGTTCTTCGGTCCGCAGCGCAAAGCGGTGCTCGCGAGCTCCACGGTCGAATCCGGCACGCCCTTTACTGTAACGGCAGAATCGTACGATCTCGCATCTGGTAATTACGTGCCGCTTCCAGGCGTCACGCTCGGCGTCGGCACCTCGAATCCGGATTTTTCCTTCACGGAACTCGCAACCGGCGTCGCTGATCAGAACGGCGAGACCATCCTCACGGTCAATGCGACGGGGACCTACCAGGTCGGCATCAAAGAAGATTTTTATTTCCCGAATACGCCGCTCACCGTGACCGATCACGCATCGGTCGCGACCTCGACCGCATCATCGACGCCGGTCGGCGCGAGTTCCGGCAGCGGTGGCGGGATTTTCAAGCCGGTCTTCAACGTTGCTGCAGCGCTGCAATTCCTTGCCTCCGCGCAGAATGCGGACGGCTCCTTTGCGGATGATCGGCTCACCGATTGGGCAGCGCTTACTTTTGCCGCGGGCGATCCTGGAGCCGCAAAGACGAAACTGCACAGCTACATAGCATCGGCTTCTCCGGCGCTCTCGAGCCCCACCGACTTCGAACGCCACGCCATGGCGCTCGAAGCGCTCGGGATCAACCCATACACCGGCGGGGACAAAGATTACATCGCGCCGATAGTCGCCGCGTTCGACGGGACGAAAATAAACGGCGCGCCGGTCAACGGCGACATCTTTGCGCTCTTCCCGCTCATGCATGCGGGATACAGTGCAAACGACGCCGTCATTCAAAAGCTGACGGCATACATCGTCGCGCAGCAGGCCGCGAACGGCTCGTGGATGGATCCGGATACGACCTCCGCCGGCATTCAGGCGCTCTCATTGGTGCGATCGCAGCCGGGAGTGAGCGACGCGCTGAATAAGGCGTCGACCTATCTGCACAACCAGCAAAAAAGCGACGGCGGTTTCAGCGTCGACGGGACGAGCTTCTCGACAAGCTGGGCAGCGCAAGCGATCGCTGCGCTCGGGGACGGCAATTGGAACGTGAATGGCAATGGCACCGGGGACGCGCTTGCGGCCGGACAGCAAAGTGATGGCGGCATGGAAAATACTTCTGGTGCACAAGCGACCCGCGTGTGGGCCACGGAATACGCGGTACCGGGCGCGTTGGGCAGGACGTGGGATTCGCTCCTCGCGTCCTTCACGCAGCCGGCCGGCGGAAATTCTGCGCCGAATAGTACGACCTATGCCGAAGCCAGCTCGACCGCAGCGAGCACGATCACGATCGCAACGACGACGCCGATCGTCGCGACATCAACGCCTGTTCTCGCCACGTCAACGCCGCCGACCGCGACATCAACACCCGTAGAAGTGATCACGATAGTCCCGACGACCACGGCACCGGCGCCGAAACCGCACAGCATCAAACCCCTCGTTCCGAAGCCCACACCAAAGACGCCAAAAGAGACGCCACCGCACACCGATCCGATCGCTACCTCAACGACTCAAACAGCATCGGCGGCAGCCGGAAGCGGGGGTCTCTTCGGCCTCATAAGGTCCTTCTTTAGCTGGCTTATCAACGTGATAGGATAATTGCCTATGCAGAAACTTCTTGCCGCAGCCGCTCCGTTTGGCGTGATCGCGCTCCTCGCACTCATGCGCCTCGTGCCGCATATGCCGAATTTCGCGCCGATCACAGCGATGGCGCTCTTCGGCGGCGTCTATCTGAACAAGCGCTACGCCTTTATCGTCCCGCTCGCCGCAATGCTCATCTCCGATTATCTATTGCTCTATGTGCATCCGTTCAGCGCGCAGTACTTCGACTTCAGCCATCTCTACGGACCGCTCGCGCTCCTGCATAGCGCGATCGTGGCGGTCTACGTCAGCTTCGCGATCTCCGCGCTCGTGGGCCTCTGGCTCAAGCATCACAAGAGCCCGCTTACGGTCGTGCTCGCGAGCATTTTCTGCAGCCTGCAGTTCTTCCTCATCACCAACGCCGCCGTCTGGATGCTCGGCGAATACGACCGTTCGCTCCTCGGTCTCTGGCAGAGCTATGTCGCAGGCTTGCCGTTTCTCCAAGGCACGCTCTTCGGCGATCTCTTCTACACGAGCGTACTTTTCGGCAGCTACGAATTAGCGCGCTCGGCAGTGCGCGATCGGGTGTCGAGCGCCGTTTCTACCGTCGCTTAAACAGGTCGCGATAGATATCGTCTTTGAGCGATATCAATGTTTCCTTCCGGTTCACGCGCTCCGCGAATTCGACGGGTGCATCTTCGATGACAGCAAGCGGCTGACGCTCGCTTTCCTCGCCCATGAGTAATGTGGCTGCAGTCGCGAGCGAATCCGCGACGTTGGTCTGCGTGACTTCAAGCCGGCGACCGAATAAATCTTTTGTGCCGCGATAATCACGGACACCCTTGAATCCTGCGTAACCGAGCGCAACGCCGGTCACGCCTGCGCGCAGCGGCGCGACGCGACTGTCGGTCAAAATCACACCGAGATTACGAATGCGGTAGTGCCTTTTGAGCTTCGCGCGAAGCGCGGCAGCCGTTTTGAAACAGTCTTTCGGCAAAAGTACGAGTTTCCCTTCCGCATTCGAATCATCGATGCCGGCATTTACGATCGCGACGCCATCGCGTACCGTGAGCCACCATTTCGGCAATATTCTCTTGCGCCATGAACTCTCTTTTTTGATCAGCCGCTCTTTGTCGTGCGCACCAGCGGTACGGCCTTCTGCAAGCGCCGCGATCTTCGACGAGACGACGATCACGAAACCGTTTTTTACTTTTGGTATGTGACGAATGATAAAAGCGGCTAGGTCATTTCCTTCTTTGAAAAGAGCGGTGCGAACCGCCATCACGTTCATACGATGTATGACTTGCGTACGTCGGTCGCGCTCCAGATCTCGAGGTGCTCTGCGGGGCGCTGATGGATGAGATTGTCGGTGATTATTTTCGCGACATCGTCCGGCTCCATCGACTGCGCGTAATCCTTGTGCTTGTGCTCGCCGAAGAGTCCCGTCTTCATGCGATACGGATAGACGCCGAGGACGGAAATGCCCGTATCCTTGAGCTCGTCGCGCACCGCTTGCGTGAATCCTTCGGCTGCGAATTTGCTTGCCGAGTATGCCGCGCCGAGCGCTTTGCCTTTCAAGGAGCGCACCGAGAGGATATTTAAAATAGTGCCCGCACCGCGCGGCTGCATATGCTTTACCGCTTCGAGCATACCGTAGGCGGTGCCGAAATAATTCACGTCGATCAGCTGACGCGCCTTATTGAAATCGATCTCGAGCGCGGGCATGTACGGCATCCAGATGCCCGCGTTGTTGATCCAGAGATCGATCTGGCCGAAGCGCTCCATCGCGTAGCGACCGAGCGCCTCCACCTGCTCGCGATCCGTCACGTTGCAGTGCAACGACGGCATATCGAGCTCTTTGGCGAGCGAGCGCAGATCACCCCCGTCGATGTCCGAAATGAGCACATTGCCACCGTTCTCGACAAGCTCACGCGCGAGCGAGGCACCGAGCCCGCGTGCTCCGCCCGTTATCACCGCCGATGACCCCTTCAAGTCCATGTGCCCGTGAGGATAGCAGGTTTATTGCCCAGTACAATCTTTATTGATCTTCATAAAGCGCGCGGCGCGATTCGACGGATGAGACGCAATCGTCGTGGCTCGGGCCGGAGAAATCGTCGCATATACGGAGTGCCGCATCGACAGAATTATTCTGCAGAAGGTAGTAGCTCATCATGCCATCGATGCATGCAGCCGTTTCAGCGCGATCCTGGCGGACGCACATATTTTCGGGAACCCGCGCATTATCGAGATATTGTTTCATGATCCGGCTGCCGACGCCGGTCATGCAGCGGAGTTTGAACGGCGTCTCGATCGTCGCGCACCAGTTCAAGGCGGATCGATAATTATTCTCGTGCAGCCGCAAGTAATAGATCGGCGCGTAGAAATAGCAGCTGCCTTTGTAAAAAGTATTTTGCTGGGTACACGGAAACGACGGATTGTCGGCATTCAAAAATGCAGACTCGTGATCATTCTCATCGGTGCCGAAATTTTCCATAAATACGCCTTCTGAACACGCGATCTTGAATTCATTGCTCTTATATTCCCCACACATGCTGATCGACTTAGTCACGTCGTTGTCGGTGTAATACATAAGACCGTGGCCGACGCCGTGGTAGCACTTCTGCAGAAATACTTCCGACGTATACGGCTTGCAGATCGTATCCATGTCTCTGTCGATATCGGTCGAACTCTTAAAGACCCGCTCGATCACACCATGCAAATAGCCGGCGCCGCAGACGTCGTCCTGATACTGCATCGCGGTACCGAAATCTTTGTACTTCTCGAACGCCGCGTGACCGATGCCGTGCGCGAGCGAATGGCACGATGCAGCAACTTTCGGATCGCTCATGTCCTTTTTAAGCCGCTCGAGCGCCGCCGTAGCGCCCTGATCGTTGACGAGCCGCGCGAGCGTGTCGCTCTCGCGCGCGTATTCCTGATTGTTCAAATAGACCGCGACTGTTCCGGCTTCGGGCGGTGCAGCGGATTCTGCAGAGAGATCGCGAAATGCCGACGAGATGAGCGCGACGCAGACAATAAGCATCGCGAAGAGTACCGATGCGGCAAGGACGAGCGAAACCTCTCTCTTGATCATATGTGTATTATCGCTCAAACAGTGGGCATGGGGAGACTCGAACTCCCAACCCTTGCTGGATACACTTCTGAGACGTACGCCCAGTTCAAAGCATTGTGGGCGTGGGGAGACTCGAACTCCCAACCCTTGCGGGATACGCTTCTGAGACGTACGCGTATACCAATTCCGCCACACGCCCACAATAATTTGAACGTCATCGTTCAGGCCAATTCCGACGCATGCCCGGTGCGCGCATTCTAGTTGAGATTATGGCTTTGGGAAATAGCCGTAGCCTGCGGGCGCGTGAAGGCTCGCGGGGTCTTTGCCATCCCACAATATGTCGCCGTGCACGACCATATTCGTGATCTTCGGCTGCCATCGATGTTCCTCCGCATTTACTGTTTTGGCTATATCATCCGCACTCATGCCTGCGATAAGCGGCACGCGGTATTCAAAAAATATCGGCCCGCGATCATATTCTCCAGTGACGAAATGCATCGTGAAGCCGGATTCAGAAACGTCTCCCGCATCGAATGCCTCTTTTACCGCTTCGTGGACATGGTGGCCATAAAGGCCGGGGCCGCCGAATCTGCCGTTTTGAAATGATAGCAATGCGGGATGGATGTTAAACGCCTTTGCAGGATCGAGGCCATGCACAAATTTGAGCCAGCCGGAGAGCGCGACCCATTCGGCACCGGTACCTGCAACAATTTTTTGATAGGCAGCCGCATCGTATGGCGCCGGCATATAAATGAACGGTACGTCGAGTTTCTCCGCGCGGGCGCGCACACCGCCATGTTCGTGATTTGAAACAACCGCGACAATAGCTGCATCGAGATCCGCGCTTTTGACCAGATTCTCAAATCCGCTGCCGCCACCATCCTTGCTGCCGGAGGCAAAAACGATAATGCGCGGGCGCGACATATCAGCGCAGAAGCACCGCGCGTGCTGGCGCACCATCGATACCGATGTACGCGAGCGGGAATGCGATCAATGTATACTCGCCTTCCTCTGCTTTAGAAAGATCGATTCCTTCAAGGATGGGAATTTGTTTCTCAAGCAAATGCGTATGCGGCGTATTATCTGGCGAGCCTTTCTGTTTGATCGAGAGCGAATCGATGCCAACGAGCACGACACCTTTTTCTGCGAGGTACTGCGACGCCTCTGATGAGACAAATACGAAATCGGGATAGAATTCACTGAATCCGCGGATCGAATTGCTGGTCTTTATCAGGATTCGCTCGCCTTCTTGAATATCTTTTGCTTCGAGATCCGTTTTGCTTACGCTTCCAACGCTCGCAGTGCAATCGACGACTCGGCAGACACCGATGAATGAAAGCAGCGGGATCGAATCGATCGATGCGCCATTCGGAAATGCGTGCAGCGGCGCATCAATATGCGTGCCCGCGTGCGAGCCAATAGAAATTTCTGACATTTGCGAGCCGGTCGTTGCACTTTTTTTCGTTTCGATCGTAAGCGCGATCGTACCGGGGTACGTCGGCATGCCCTCGCGAAGCGGCATTGAAATATCAATGATCTCCTTCGGCTCCATCGCGGCAATTGTATATGCGAGCAATAAAAAAGACGAGGCGGCACATGCGTCCGCCTCGCGCCTTCGCCCCTGGTCGATCGGATCAGATCGACTCGAGACGCACGGCCTTCGGTCCCTTGCCCTTCTTGTCGGGTTCGGTGTCGAAGGACAAACGCTGTCCGTCGTACAGCGACTTCATGCCCGCCCGCTCCACGGCGGTGATGTGCACGAAGATATCGCGCCCGCCGTCGTCCGGCTTGATGAAACCGTAACCGCGTTCGCCATTGAAGAACTTCACACTTCCTGTCGCCATTTCCCTCAAGCTCCTCAGGTTGCCCAGTTGGGTGCCGCACGGTACAACAAATACCGTACTGTTGCAAGGCTATTCCACGGCCTCGACGGAGGCGCCGAGTTTGGAGAGTCGCTCGTGCAAATTCTCGTATCCGCGGTTGATGGGATACACATCAAAAAGCGTGGATTCCCCTTCCGCAGCCATCATGCCGATAAGCAGCAGAGTCGCCGGGCGCAGCGCGGGCGGTGCCGTAATATCGCACGCAAAAAGCGGCGTCGGTCCTTTGATCGCGACGCGATGCTGATCAAGCAAGTCGACATTCGCGCCCAGATGGTTCATTTCGAGATACCAATGTGCGCGACCGTCGTAGACCCAGTCGTGGATAAGCGTCGTCCCCTTCGCCTGCGTGGCGACCGGCACAAAAAACGGCAGGTTGTCGATGTTGATGCCCGGATACGGACGCGGCGAAATTTTTTCCGGCGCGGAGCGCAGCTCTGAGGGCTTCAAAATGATGTCGCGCAGGATGGTGTGACCGTTCTCCGCGCGGTACGGCTCGGATGCGCTGTAATCAAGCCCCATGTGTCCGAGCGTAAAGAGCTCGAGCTCAATGAAATCGTACGGGCAGCGCGAGATCGAGATCTCGGATTGCGTCGTCGCGGCGAGCGAAATGAAAAACATTGATTCGATAGGATCCTCCGATGCGTAGCCGATGACTTCGATATTGATATCTTTCACGCCATGCACGATGAGCGTCGAGGTGCCGATGCCGTCGATCTGCACGCCGCATGCCTGCAGAAAGACGCACAGGTCCTGCACCATGTAATTGGCTGAGGCGAATTTGATCGTCGTTAGCCCCGGGATCTTCGCCGCCGCCATGAGCACGTTCTCGACGCCGGTGTCGGAGGCTTCGTACATGATGACCTCGGTCGAGCGCGCCGCGCCTTTGGAGATGTCGGTCTCTACGTGATACGTATGCGCCTCTTCGTTGCCCTCAATCTTTATGCCGAGGCGCGCGAGCGCGTCGATATGCGAGCCGAGGCTTCGCTTCCCCAGATTGCAGCCCTTGGGCGCGGGCAATTCAAATGAGTCGATGAGGTGTGCGAGAGGTGCGATGAAAAGCGCGATCGAGCGCGTGCGCTCGGCTGCGGCACGATTGATATTGGAAAGATCGAGCCGCTCGGGAGGCGTGATATGGATATCGCCGTTCTCTTGCCACTCTGTCTCAACACCCATCGATTGCATGGTCTCGAGGAGGCGCTTCACCTCTTCGATGCGGGGCATTTTCTTCAAAATAGTTTTCCCACGGTTGAGAAGCGACGCCGCGAGAAGCGCGACCGCCGCGTTCTTGGAGATGTTGGTCTCGACCGTACCCGAGAGCTTCCTGCCGCCGACGACCCTGTAGTTCATTGAGGAATGATGACAGACTTCACCTAAAAACGGAAATGGTGCGCCTGGTAGGAATCGAACCTACGACCTCTGTCTTATCAGGACAGCGTTCTACCACTGAACTACAAGCGCGTCGCGAAACTACCGTACTACGTAACTCTATTGTGCACTAGTATCTACTCTTGCAGATGTATCATCCACCGGAGCTACAAGCGCGAGTAGGTGCGATAGTAACAAAAATGAAGATTTCATGCCACTTTACGGCCTTCCTCTAATCTTCAGAAAGGAGGCGCATACTGTGCCGCTATGCGCCCGCTCCGTATTGCCCAACTCGCGCCCATCGTGGAGCGCGTCCCGCCCAAGATGTACGGCGGGACCGAGCGCGTCGTGCACGCGCTCACCGACGAGCTCGTCCGTCGCGGCCACGAGGTCACGCTTTTTGCGACCGGCGATTCGCAGACGAGCGCCCGGCTCTCATCTGTGTATCCACGCGGACTACGCGAAGGAAAAGTGCGCGATCTCTACGGCTCCAATGAATACACGCTGCTCCACCTCGGCGAGGCGTATAGCAGGCAGAAGGAGTTTGACATAATCCACGACCATCTCGCGCCCTTGAGCTTGCCCGCGGCGAATCTCGCGGAGACGCCGGTCGTCATGACGATGCACGGCGCATTCAATACGGTGAACAAGCGACTCTTTCAGGCGATGCGGAAGCCGCACATCGTCTCGATCTCCAAGGCGCAGGTGCACGGATTCGGCGATCTCAACCACATCGGCACTGTCTATCACGGCCTCCCGCTCGAAGGCTCGCCTTTCCATGAAACAGCGGAAGAGTATCTCCTCTTCGTCGCGCGCATCTCGATGCAAAAAGGCACGCATATCGCGATACAGGTCGCGCAGGAATTGGATATGCCGCTCATTCTGGCCGGCAAGGTCGACGCGCAGGATCGTCCGTATTTTAAAGAGTACGTGGAGCCGCACCTTTCCGAAAAGATCAGGCTCATCGGCGAGGTCGGTGACGAAGAACGCAACGAGCTTATGAGCCGCGCCCGCTGCTTTCTCCACCCGGTGACCTGGCGCGAGCCCTTCGGGCTCGCGATCATTGAAGCGATGGCGTGTGGCTGCCCCGTCGTTGCGATCAATCTGGGCTCGATCCCCGAACTCATCATTGATGGCACGACCGGATTCGTCGTCTCGGACACAGAAGAGATGATCGAGGCGGTCGAGCGCATCGGCGAGATCTCGCGCGCCGCTTGTCGCACGCACGTACTCTCGCGCTTCAGCGTTGCGCAGATGGCAGATGGCTACGAAAAAATATTTGCGCAAGTAGTCGAAGAAAAATAATCGCCTATACTACGTCTAACGTAGTATGGATTTCTGGGAATTGGGACTGAAGAGCATCAAGGAACTCGAAACGGAGCACGGCATCCTCGCGTCATCGCGGCAGGAAATTTATGGCTGCATCTTCGGCCGCGATTCTCTGATCACGAGCCTTCTTCTCCTGCGCGTTCATGAACGACGCTCCGATCCCTACTTTCTTTATTTAGTAGAGAAGATCCTCCGGAACCTCGCGCTGCTGCAGGGCAAAGAGATCAACATCGAAAGCGGCGAAGAGCCCGGCAAAATGATTCATGAGTGGCGGCCGAGCGGTCACGAGCACCTGACTGCCCTCTCGCATACGCCCTGGTACCTCTACCCCGACAATGTGATGCGCAATTACGATACGGTCGACGCGACGCCGCTCTACCTCTTGACCGTCTACGAATACTGGCGTGCAAGCGGCAAGGACGAGGTCATTGAGTCGCTTATGCCCTCCATCTATGCGGCGCTGCAATGGATTCTCGACCGCGGCGACGCCAATGGCGACGGGCTTATCGATTACACCTTCCACCCCGACCGAAAGCACGGGGGCCTCAAGACGCAGAGCTGGATGGATAGCGTGGAATCTGTTTTCTTCGAGGAAAGCGATGTGCGACCTCTTTACCCGATCGCGCCGCTTGAAGCGCAAGCGTACGCCTTTGCCGCGCTTCGCGCATGGAGCGATTACTTCGCGCCGCGGGATCACATGCTCGCCTCTACCCTTGCCGAGCGGGCTTTCGCAATCAAGGATGTCTTCAACAGCCGTTTCGTCGTGAAGCGCGGCAAGGGCCCCTCGCTCGCCTTCGCGATCGATGGCGAGGGAAAGCCGCTCGTCTCACCGCGCTCTTCGATGGGCCACGTCTTGTGGGCGACCTGGCGCGGCGCGGGCGGCAAGCATGAGAGCGTGCTCGACGAGAAGTATATTCCCGTGATCGCTGAGCGCCTCATGGCGCGCGACCTTTTCGTGCCGCACGCGGGCATCCGTACGCTCTCCTCGCGCTCGTCGCGCTTCGATCCCGTCAGTTATCACAACGGCTCGATCTGGCCGCACGACACTGCGATCGTCGCGGCGGGACTGGATAATTTCGGATACGCCGCCGATGGAGAGCGCCTGCGCGAAGCACTTCGGCGCGCCTATCAGCACTATGCGACGCCGATCGAGCTTTTTGGATTCACGCGCGGGAGATTTCGCGAGTACAAGCATGAGAACGGCTCCGGCGGCGCGTGCCGCATCCAGGCCTGGAGCGCCGCCGCGCTTCTCTCGACCGCGAAATAGCGAGTTTATTTTGCGCTCGCTTTTGTCACCTTGACGCTTTCTTTCACGAGCTTTTTTATGAGCGCGGACGGGATTTTCTTATCTTCGGGAAAATAGATCGCCCCGACCGAGGTCTTGTACATCGCGAGTTCTTTTTTGTGCGCCTTGATAACTACCGGCCAGATGTGCAGCCGCACGAACGGTTTTTTGTAGCTAAACCATGCGGCCATGCCGTTGTATGCGTATTCACCGGGATAGTGATAGCCGGGAAATTGAAAGTAGCTCACTGTCTCCGTTGCTTTCGGGGCGGCCGCTCGGATGGCAGCGCGAATTTGCTTCAATGTGGGCTGCACCGCCTTGGGGCACTTCGCGATATATTCCGCAACGCCGCCGGGAACGATCTCTGATCTTTTCTTTCCCATAATCATATTCTAATGGAATTTCTTGCCCGCTTTTAATTGCGCGAGGATCGCGGCCATGCGCTTCGCTCTCGTCTCGGGCTTTTTGGCCGTCTGGAGACGCCAGCCAATCGCATAGAGATTCGCGCGGTTGAGCGTGTCGAAAAACGCTTTCGCTTTTTTATCTTTGCGGAGCGCCGCCGTAAAGTCGGCCGGTATTTTCATATTGGCCGGAGAGTCATAAGCTCCGTCCCAGCGACCATCCTTTTTGGCAGCCTTTACCTGCCCAAGTCCTTCCGCCTTCATCCGCTTCGCCTTGATCAGGCGTGCGACGTGTTCTCGATTCCTCTTGGACCACACGCTTTTAGGCCCGCGCGGAGAGAACTTCTGAATGTAGGAATCCGCATCGTATTTATTCACCAGACTGTCGATCCAGCCGTAGCAGAGCGCTATGTCGAGCGCCTCACCATACGTGAAGCTCCTTTTGCCGGAATGCTTTTTGAAGAATCGGAGCCACACGCCTTTCGAGGTGGCATGATGCTTCGCAAGCCATTTCTCAAATTCTTTTTGACTTTCGCACGTCAAAACGTCCCCTTTCTGCATGAGGGCTAGTCTATCAAAATACTTGCGTTTTCAGGCCACCAGAGACATATTGCTAATCCGGCTGAAATTGCCGTGCAAAGCGAGGATCGAAATGAGCGGAAAAAACTCATGGTCGCCGTATCACGTTCTGATGGTTATCGGCACGGCGATGACGGCCGAGGACAACAAGGTCTACCCGCTTCAATTCGACCCGAAGGAGAAGAGAAGCGGATATTACTACGGGCTGCTCAAGAAGCTGGTCGAAGTCGGGTTCTTCGAAGATGCCGGATACGCCGCGTCTTCGAAAGGAGTAGGCGGAGGACCGTGCCATTTCTACAAACTGACGGACAAAGGACGACGGTTCGGACTTGAGTATGGCGCCCGTGCCATCGCCGCGAACCCTCGACTGATTCCACTGGAGGAATTCGTCTGACGACAACGCCCCATCCATAAAACTGGCGCGACTCACCGGAGCTCGCGCCTTTTATTTCTTTGTGTTCGGGTCAAATTCCACCGTCCACTCGATGCCGTATTTGTCTCGAAACATCGCGAACCATGTACCCCATGGACTCTCTGCCATGGGCATTTCCACCGTCGCGCCCACGGAAAGGCCGTTGAAGAGGCTCTCTGCTTCCTCACGGCTTTCCGCGCTCACCGCAATTTTTGATCTGTTTTCCTCTTCGCTTACTCGCCCGAGCATTGTCGGCACGTCGTTGCCTATCAATATATTTTTGCCGATGGGCAACGTGATCCGCCAGACTTTCTCGGCATCTTCTGCCTGCACGTGGTAGCCGTCCCATTTGAGATCCTTCATGCGGATGAGTTCTCCAAATTCACCGCCGAATACCGATTTATAGAATGTAAACGCCTCTTCGGCATTGCCGTTGAAATTGATCCACGGATTTATCGTGGCCATATTATCCCTTCCGCGCTTTATCAATAGCGGCGACGTCTATCTTCTTCATCGTGAGCATCGCCTCGAACGCGCGCTTCGCCTCGTCGCCGCCCGCTTTCTGGGATTCCAGCAATGTGCGGGGCGTGATCTGCCACGAGACTCCCCATTTGTCTTTGCACCAGCCGCAATCACTTTCTTTGCCGCCGTTGCCGACGATCGCGTCCCAGTATTTGTCGGTCTCCGCCTGGTCTTCGGTCGCAATCATAAAAGAGAACGCCTCGCTCTGTTTGAAGAACGACCCGCCGTTGAGACCGACGCACGAGATCCCGACCACCGTGAATTCGACCGTCAGCACATCGCCTGCCTTGCCGCCCGGGAAATCGGTGGGCGCGCGGAAAATATCTCCCACCTTGCTATCCGGGAAAGTCGCCGCATAAAACTCCGCTGCCGCTTGCGCATCCTTCTCGTACCACAAACAAATCGTATTTTTAGGTATATTCATGCATCAAGTATACCAATCAGATAATTCCAAAAAAGCGCCCGGCACTCATGGCCGGGCGAAAATTCGAGCTGCTTAGCACTCGTAGAGTCCACTACTTGGGTCGCTGCCGTGCGGCGAGGCTAATATTGAGACATAGTTATGAACAAAGAAAAAGCACTAGAAAAATTATTAAAGTGTCGGGCAAATATTATTTCCGATGCTATTGCCGTAGAAATAGCCTTGGACTGGACAATAAGATTATATTTCTTCCCTAAAACAAATCACCGCGCGTCGGCTTTTCACGCTTTGATTTTAGACTCTCAGTCCTTCGGCTTTGACAAGAAGATTTCACTATTTGAAAATATCGGGTACTTCAAACGACTAAAGCACTACGCAAAGATTAAGCAAGCATTACGTTCGATCCAACGATTTAGAAACGCAGTCGCTCATTGGAGTTACTACGAGATAAAAAAGAATAAGGAGGAAATTGTTCTTCACAGAGTGGATTATACGAAGGAGATAGTCTTGAACGCTAGGACTGTTGCAGAATTTCTTACTGACGTGAACTTCGTTGTGAAAGCATTTGGATTTCCTAACAGTCAAGATAACTGGGAATTCTAGCTTCACGACAAACGGGTTAAACGCGTTAAAGCAAAAAGCGCCGTGCCCATAAGGGTCGGCGCTTTTTGCTTACACACAGATTTACACTCTTTTGTTCCGTCCAAACCATCGGTCTTTCCCGATGCGTCATGTATCAGTTAGGGATGAATACAATTTCCCGTCGCGTGCTCGATCGAGACACACGAATCGACGATCAAGTTCCGATTCCATCAGTTACCCGATGGGCAGAACCTTCTCAATTTTGAATGAATCCACGAGCAGCTTCCGCTACCCGTGCCTTGTTACGACTTACTCTTTGTCATTGAGTTTGCCTTGGTACATCGCGAGGATGTGCTTCGGGCACTCCCAACTTCCCTGAGTTGACGGGCGGTGAGTACAAGGCTTGAGAACGTATTCACCGCGGTGTGGCTGACCCGCGATTACTAGCGATTCCGGCTTCATGGAGTCGGGTTGCAGACTCCAATCCGAACTGGCGCCTCTTTTGGGGATTTGCTCCGCTTCGCAGCATTGCGTCCCTTTGTAAAGGCGATTGTAGCGCGTGTGCAGCCCAGGACATCAGAGGGACATGCTGACTTGGCGTCATCCTCACCTTCCTCCCCCGTGAGGGGGCAGTCTCGCCAGACACTTGTAACTGGCAACGAGGGTTGCGTTCGTTACCCCACTGAAGGGAACGATTCAAACCACGAACTGACGACAGCCATGCATCACCTGTCC
>JAFAPB010000068.1 GCA_019247335.1 Candidatus Kaiserbacteria bacterium | reverse complement strand
GAAGTGCCCGCATCGATCAAGGCGCTCTGGGATCTCGTGATACATCGCGAGCCGAAGTATCTCGGCGATCCGATCCCACTCTCCGGCGACGGCTCGCGCACCTGGTACTGATCGCTTCTTGAAGTGGCAGCGTGCAATAGGTATGCTGCGCCTATGCAAATCACGCTCCCGCATGAAGGCACACAGGCCGACGGCATCGCACACGTGAAAAAGCTGCTCGAAGAGAACCGCGCGAAGATCGAAGAGAACGTGAGCAACCTGAAGGCGGAGTGGCAGAACGAGGTGCTCTCGTTCTCGTTCGACACGCAAGGCTCGCATATCGAAGGCACGCTCACCGTGCTCGATAAACAATACGATCTCTATGCGAAGCTGCCGCTCGCGCTCCGGCTCTTTGAGGGAACGATCGAGCGGATGATAGCAACAGAGGCGAAAAAGATGGAGCTCTAGCGCGCTACAATAGTGTCATGAAAAGCACGTGGTTCGTGGTTGTGCTCGCCGCGATTATCGTACTGCTCGTCGTGATCGTGATTCGTCTGCATCAAGCTCCCACCGTAGCCGACACGCATCCGTGCGAATACGGCAATTGCGATCTTGATCACAACTAGAGGCTATCGAGTGTCGCCATTTCATCTGGAGAGAGCGAGAAATCGAATATCGCGAAATTTTGCCGCATGCGCTCGGGATTCGATGATTTCGGGATCGTCACCATGCCGTGCTCGATGTTCCAGCGCAAAAGGATCTGTGCCGGCGTCTTTTTATGCAGATCGGCGATCCGGCGCAGCTGCGGATCGCTCAAATGGGTTCCGCGGGTGAGCGGCGAATATGCTTCGAAAACCACGCCGTTTTTCTTGCAGTGATCGAGCAGTTGTTTATTGAAATCGAACGGCGAGCATTTGACCTGATTCACCATCGGCTTTGTCTTCGCATAGGC
Source organism: Candidatus Kaiserbacteria bacterium (assembly GCA_019247335.1). GTDB lineage: Bacteria > Patescibacteriota > Minisyncoccia > Phycocordibacterales > UBA2100 > UBA10103. The sequence goes on along the minus strand of JAFAPB010000068.1, from coordinate 4,649 downwards.
AAAAAGCGAATCGAGCTCGCGAACGCCGTAATTCGACACACCGATCGCGCGGACGTATTCGTGCGCATAGAGCTTTTCGAGCGCGTGCCAGATCGACTTCGGCATGATCGGCGCCGGCCAGTGAATCAGATAGAGATCAACGTATTCCAAGCCAAGGAGTTCCAACGAGCGGTGGAACGCCGCCTCCGGAGAGAAAAAGTCGGTCGGCCAAAGCTTTGTCGTCACGAAGATCTCTGTGCGCGGGATGCCGGATGCGCGCACGGCGCGTCCGACGCCTGCCTCGTTGCCGTAGAGCTTCGCTGTGTCGATATGGCGATAGCCGATCGCGAGGGCTTCGGAAACCGCGCGCTCGGCCTCGTCATCATCCATTTTCCAGGTGCCGAGACCGAGCTGGGGGATGGAGACGCCGTTCGAAAGCGTGAGCGAGGGCATATGGAGACAGTATAGGGCGATTTGTAAGGTTGTATGAATGTCATCCGTCTACAAGACATGAAAACCGCACGCATTGTCGCGCTCCTCGCAGCGCCCCTTATTGCCGCATCCTTTATCACGCTTGCCGCTGCACAATCAACGGTCACGACGAGCCCGGTCGTTGCCTGCACCGCCGATGCGAAGGTCTGTCCCGACGGGACGACGGTCGGACGCACCGGACCCAATTGCGCTTTCGTCTGTCCGGGTGCTGATACATCCAACGCCTGCATCGTGCCACAGCGCGATCTCGCGCGCGGCTCCCGCTCAAGCGATGTCCTTGATCTGCAGACGGCGCTCTCGGAGCAGGGCTACTTCACGGCGCAGCCGATCGGCGTCTTCGGCCCTATGACCCTGCGCGCCCTGATCGCATTCCAACGCGCAAACGGCGTGCCGCAAACCGGATTCTTCGGTCCCTTAACACGCGCCGCGCTTATAAAACGCTGCGGCACCGTGCCCCCGATTTCGAACAATGTGAGAATTTATTCGATCACGCCGGTCTCAGGCCCCGTCGGCACGGAAGTTACGATCGACGGCTTCGGATTCACGAACGACAATACGATCCACTTCGGCACCGGCGTCATTCCGCACGTCGCCGTTTCGGGCCAGATCGCGATCGCGTGCACGACCGATCCCAGCTGCGTCGGCGGCATCCATCAGAGCTTAAAATTTACGGTGCCGACGGGGCTTAATCCCGCTTGCTTCTACTCGAACCCGCGTTGCATGGTGCTTACGCGGCAAACGACGCCCGGTAATTACGATGTGACGGTCGAGAATTCCAACGGCACAAGCAATGCGAAGACCTTTACGGTGACGGGGGAGACGAGCGGAAGCGCGCGCATCGACTCGATCTCACCGTCATCGGGTCCGGTCGGAACCACGGTGACTCTCCAGGGCGCGGGCTTTTCGCCGAACATGATCCTGCGCTTTGCGGAAGGATCGGTGCCGTTCAACGCGCTTTCGGATTCGCAACTCACCTTTACGGTGCCGGAGAGCGTCGGGCCGTACTGCGCGCCGCAGATGATGTGCGCCATGTATATGCGCATAGTCTCGCCCGGGACGTATGACGTGTATCTGCAAAATACGGACGGCTCATGGCAGAGCAACAAAACGAGCTTTACGGTGGCTTCCGGCGGAAGCGGCACGATCTCGATCAACGGGCTCGACTCTCCGACGACGCTGCCGATGGGGATGAGCGGCACCTGGACGGTGCATGCCGCAGCCGGCACCCAGTTTCCCAATCTGCACTATTCCGTGACGTGGGGCGATGAGAATATGGCAGCGCAAGCGGCGATCATGGCTCCGCCTCCTTCGCAGATACAGACATCTGCGACCTTCATGCATGCGTACAGCCGCGCCGGCACGTTCACCCCGACCTTCACGGTTTCCGACGACGCCGGGCACAGTGCCACTGTTTCCGCGACGGTCACCGTCACGCCCTGGTACTAGCGAAAATGCTAGGATGGCGCCATGCCGCGCCGATTCGTGCTTTTCGATTTCGATGGCGTCATAGCCGACGCACTGCCGCTTGCGTACGATGTCGCGCGTACGATGCATCCGCATATGACGCGCGAAGAGTACATACCGCTCTGGGATGAGAACATCTACGAATCGACCAAAAAATTGAATTGCGGTCCGGATTGTCGGCGAAGTGCGGAGGAATTTTTTGCGGAATACACGCCGCGCCGCGATGAGATCCAGATCGTTGCAGGCGCGAAAGAAATGGTCCAGCGTCTCGCCACCGACTACACCCTCTGCGTTATCTCTTCGTCGCTGTCGCTCGACGTGATGGCATTCCTCGAGCGCTTCGAGATCGCGCAGCATTTCGCCGACATACTCGGCATGGATGTGCATGAGAGTAAGATCGAGCGCATCAACACCATCCTCGCGCGATACGACGCGACGCAGCGTGATTGCGTCTTCGTGACTGACACGGTCGGTGACATGCGCGAAGCGCGCAAGAGCGGGATCGACGCGATCGCCGTATCGTGGGGATTCCAGCCGGGTGAGCGCCTCGCAAAAGAATCTCCCGTCGCGCTCGTCGAGCGTCCCGCTGACCTACCAGCTGCGGTCGCGGTATATTTTGAGAACGCCTATGCCCGTGCTTGAAATACGAAATCTGACGAAGCGATTCGGCGACTTTACCGCCGTCGACTCCATTTCCTTCGCCGTAAAACGGGGCGAGATCGTGGGACTCCTCGGTCCCAACGGCGCGGGGAAGACGACAACCATTCACATGCTCCTCGGCATTACGCTCAAGAATGGCGGATCTATTACATACTTCGGACGGGATTTCTATCATCACCGGCTTGAATCCCTGCAGCGCATCAATTCCTCCTCGGCGTTCAATACTTTGCTGGGGCGAATCACCGTCAAAGAGAATCTACGGGTGTTTGCAGCACTGTATCGCGTTGACGATGCCGATCGCATCATAGACGAACTCCTCAAGCGCTTCGAAATCGCGGATCTCGCGCACGAGCTGTATTGGGGACTCTCTTCAGGTCAGCGAACACGCGTTAACTTGATCAAATCGCTCCTGAATGACCCCGAGATTATTCTCATGGATGAGCCAACGGCTTCGCTCGATCCCGACATTGCGGACAAGACCCTCTCATTAATCGAGGAGTTGCGGAGCGAGCGCAATCTCAGCATTCTCTATACGAGCCACAATATGGCGGAGATCACGCGTATTTGCGACAATGTCATCTTTCTCGATCACGGTAAAATCGTCGCGAACGACACGCCCGCGAATCTCACAAAGCGTATTTCCTCCGCAACGTTGCGGCTGACGTTTAGCGGAGCGCGCTCGACTATCGAATCGTATCTGCACGGACGGGGCCAGCGCTTTTCTTTTACGAGCGAGAATACCGTTGAGATCTCGTCCGAAGAATCGCTGATTCCGGAGCTGCTCTTCGGCGCGAGCCACGTAGGGAACGCTATTACTGATATCGAGATCCGGAAGCCAACGCTTGAAGATGTTTTTATCCAGATCGCGCGCGCATAACTATGAACGTCCGACGCATTTACGCCGTATTGCTACAGGAAGTTTTTCTCACCGTCCATTCGCTTGAGGTGATCATGGATGTGTTTTTATTTCCGACGGTCAACATCGTGATTTTCGGTCTCCTCGCCGTATACCTCTCTGGTACAGAGACGTCGGAAACGCCAAAGTTCTTCTTCCTTGGAATGCTCCTCTGGCAGGTCGTCGGCATTACTTCGTATTCGGTCGCCGTCGGCAGCATGTGGAATATCTGGTCACGGAACTTGAGCAATATGTTCATCGCGCCGCTCAGAGTAAGCGAGTACGTGAGCGCGCTCTTTCTTTCCGGGTGCGCCAAGGCGATCATGCTGCTCGCGCTTGGCATGGGACTTTCGGCGTGGCTCTTCGACTTTAACGTGCTGGAAGTCGGTTTCCCTGCGCTCGCACTCGCATTCGTCATCTTCGCTTTTTTTGGCTTTGCGCTCGCCATTCTCACGATCGGCATTATATTCCGCTTCGGTACGAGGCTCGCGGCGCTCTCCTGGTCCTTGCCGTGGCTTTTTCAACCACTCTCGGCTGCATTCTTCCCGATTTCCGCTCTCCCGCATGCGATGCAGCTAATCGCGAAGGCGCTTGCTCCCACGTATGCCTTCGAGATGGTCCGCTATTCGCTCGCGTTCCATTCGATACGCTGGGATTTTCTGGGATGGGGGCTCGCGCTCGATTTTCTCTATTGCATCGTCTTCACGGTCGCGTTCCAGTATCTCTACGAGCGTTCCCGCGACAGCGGTCAATTCGCAAAAAATGAATCGTAAGGCAATCCGCGCTCAAGTTTATTCGATATTTTTCTCTCGCCTGCAAGATGCAAGAAGTGATAAACTCAACCGTCTATGAAAATTATGCTCACTACACGCTCGTTCGCTTCATTAACAGTCGCTCTGCTCTTCGCCTCCGCTCTCATACCGGTCTTTGCGCATGCCGACACTGCGTGCCTCTCGCTCACCGCTGATCTGAAATCGGGCTCGACCGGCGCGAATGTCGTCAAGCTTCAGGCGTTCCTCGCGAGCCAGGGGTTCTTTAAGGTATCGAGCGTCGCGCGCTTCGGCCCGGCGACACGCGCTGCGGTCATTGCATTCCAACGCTCGCGCGGTATCTCACAGACCGGCACCGTAGGACCTTTGACGCGCGCGGCGATCAAATC
>JAFAPB010000034.1 GCA_019247335.1 Candidatus Kaiserbacteria bacterium | reverse complement strand
GAGCGGCGTGCGCAGCTCGTGCGCGATGTTCCCGATGAACTGCTTCTGGCTCTCAAGCGCGTTTCTTGCTGGCGAGAGCGTCACACGCGCGATGATAAAGCCGAAGAGTATCGTCGCGAGCGAGATCGCGCTCGCGAGGAGAAAGAGATTGTGCGACTTGATCGAGTCGATCTCCGCGACGATCGCCGGCGCGAGTCCCGCGACCGATCCGCCCGAAGCGGCCGATCGGATGCCGTCGACGATGGCATTCGAAATATCGTGGTAGAGGAGATTGAAGAAGGTGCCGACAATACCCAAGACCACGATCGCAAAGGCGATCTGCAAAGAGACGACGTGCACCTCCGTTCGGAAGAACGGATCGTACTGGTACTTAGTCGCTAAGGCGGTAACCGATTCCGCGAACCGTTTCGAGGACGCTCTTGCTATTGCCCTCATCGAGCTTGCGTCGAAGGTTTTTGACATGGACGTCTACGACATTGCTAAAGCCTACGTAATTCAAATCCCAGAGGTGATTGAGCAGGTCCTCGCGGTTCACCACCTGATTCGGATGCCGCATGAAGTATTCGAGCAGTCCGAACTCCTTGAGCGTCAGCGGGATCTCTTTGCCTTCGCGCAAAACGCGCCGCTCCGTCGGATTCAATTCGAGGTCGCCGACCTTGAGCGTCTCCGGCAGCTTTTCCGACGGGCGTCGGAGCAGCGCGCGGATGCGCGCGACCAATTCGGCGAACGAGAACGGCTTCACCAGGTAATCGTCGGCGCCGGAGGTAAGGAGCTGCACTTTCGTATCGGTCTCGTTGCGCGCCGTGAGAATGAGTATCGGGATCGTGATATTCATCTCGCGCACCTGCTTGCAGATCTCATAGCCGTCCATGCCGGGGAGCATGAGGTCGAGAATGATGAGATCGTAGTCGGATCGGTGGAGCGAAATACGGGTGAGCGCCTTCTTGCCGTCCGGAATCACGTCAACCGTGTAGCCTTCGAGATTGAGTCCGCGGGAGAGCGCCGCCGCAAGCTTCTGCTCGTCTTCAACCAGTAATATTTTCATGATCGTGGGTTTAAGTAATAACCCGTATAAGGGTAAAGTATGAAGATGAAGTTTTCATGATGAATGGCTTCGTAGGGCCATTTATCAGGCTATTCCTAGGGAAAGCCAACCAGCTTATTTGGAATTGTCCGACTTCAACATTTTGATCGCCTCGTGGACGGTCGTCATGAATTGCGCGGGGAAGATGATGGTCGAATTCTTCTCGGTGGAAATTTCAGCCATGGTCTGAAGCGTGCGCAGCTGCAGCGAGACCGGGTGCGCCGCGATGATGTCGGCCGCCTCCGCAAGCTTCTGAGACGCTTGGAATTCGCCTTCGGCGGCGACGATTTTCGCGCGGCGTTCGCGTTCGGCCTCGGCTTCTTTTGCCATTGCGCGCTGCATGTTATCCGGCAGCTGAATATCTTTGATCTCGACGACGGTGACTTCGACGCCCCACGGCTCGGTGTGACCGTCGATAACTTTTTTCAGCTGCTCGTTGATGCCGACGGTGTCGGAGAGAATCTGGTCGAGGCTGAAGCGGCCGACGACATTGCGCACGGTCGTCTGCGAGATCTGATTCACGGCGCTGCCCACGCTCTCGATCTGGATCACGGATTTCTCCGGATCAGCAATGCGATAGTATGCGACCGCCGCGATGTCGATCGAGACGTTGTCCTTCGTGATTATTTTCTGCGAGGGGATCTGCATCGTGATGACACGCAGTGATACACGGGTCATGGACTGGAACGGCCAAAAGATGAGACGGAGTCCCGCGTCGCGCACGCCGGTAAAGCGGCCGAGGAGAAAGATAACGCCGCGTTCGTACTGCCGCAGGACCCGTATCGTCGAGAGTAAATAGATCAGTCCGATAATAACGATGACAGTGAGCGTATTCATATGCGGGAACTATCCTCCCGCACGCACGATGCGTCAAGCGTTAGAGCGAGAGGCCTTTGAGGAAATTGCGGAAATCGCCGTTCAATTCCTCGTGCTTCAAACCGAATTCGACGACGGTCTTCAGATACTCGAGCTTGTTGCCGGTGTCGTAGTATTTGCCGTTCTGGATCTCGACCGCGTAGACATCCTGCTCTTTTGCGAGCGCGGTGATCGCATCTTGCAGCCAGATCTCATTGTCTTTGCCCGGCTGGATCTCAGCGAGCAGCTCAAAGAGCCGCGGAGGCATGATCCAGGCGCCGTGCGCGGCGAGATCCGACGGCGCCTCGCCCGGCTTGGGTTTCTCTACGATGCGGTTCACTTTGAAAATGCCGGCCGCGACATCGCTCACGTCCGCGATGCCGTATTTTCCTAAATTCTGTTCGGGAATTCGCACGGCGGAGACGTTCGGTACGCCATATTTCTCCCACACGTCGATCATTTGCTTCAGCCGCGGGGGGTTGGAATAGATGAACTCATCGCCCCAGAGGATGGCGAAGGGTTCGCTGCCGATCACGTCGCGTGCGTTCAATACCGGCGTGCCATTCCCGTACGGTCCCTTTTGGCGCACGTAGATGAAATTTGCCATCTCGGCGATGCGCCGCACTTCTTCGGCCTGCTTATCCTTGCCGGCTTCGAGCAGGCGCTTTTCGAGCTCGTACGGATAATCGAAATGATCTTCGATCGAGCGCTTGTGCCAGCCGGTCACGATGACGATGTCCTCGATGCCGGATGCAACGCACTCTTCGACGACATACTGGATGATCGGTTTATCCACGACCGGGAGCATCTCTTTGGGCATTGCCTTGGTCGCGGGCAAAAAGCGCGTGCCGAAGCCGGCGGCCGGGATAATGGCTTTCCGTATCTTTTGCGCCATGGGGGGAATAGTAGCAGAAGCCTCGCCAGCGCTCTAGGCGCGAGGCGCGATCGGTATCACGATGTCGACGCCGAGTTCTTTGAACTCGCGCGGGCGCACCGCGCGGAAAAGGGGATGCGCGCTCGATATCACGACCGCATCCGCGCCGCACAGCTGATCCTCGAGCTCGTCATTCATGCGACGGATCTCGCCATCTTCGTCGATCGAGGCGAGCCGCGCACCGGCGCGCAAAAGATACGTTCGTAATTCTTCCGCCTGCGCGTCGCCGCGCCCGAAGGGAATTCCCAGGACCGCGACGCGCGATCCGCGCAAGGGCTTCCCGCGCAAGCGAAGCGCGTCAACGAGGACTTTTAATGTGTACGACGCCGCACCGTAGCGCTCGCGAAAGCGCCGGCGGATATCAGGTGTGTTCGTGTCGATGTTAAAGCGAGTATCGGATTCATTGTAGTCAGGCATACGCATATGCGCCGGGGAGGCAGGGCGCTCCGCGCTCCCGCCTCCCCGGCTTACATGATGAGAAGCTCGCGCTTCGAATCATCGATCTTCGTATGTAGTTTCATGTGCCGGGTGCATGAATCGGGGGACGACGGGTCCGCGCGAGTAGTTATGTGGTTAAGTTCGACTCATTCTGAAGTCGGGACGTGCGCCCGGTCCAATGGGGACCGGGCATCCCGAGCAAGGAGCTCACGCTGTGAGCAAAATTATCAATTGAGTGGTGAACGGGGAGTGAAAGCGGGACCGTACTAATTTGACATTTACAAATATTGATGTTACACTAATTACAGTGTACTAACAGGAGTCTGTCAAAATGGCGTCCCAGCCAAATATCCTCTCAATGTTCCCGAAGCTGCGGCGCATCGGCCGCATGCCGACGGCGGCAGAGCGGGTTGCGTACTGGGAGTCCAGCAGGCTCCAACGCATCTACGCGGCCGTTAATGCGTGCGAGTGGGCATACTCGCATCGCCAAGAAGCGTTCCATACTGACGGATTGCCGAGGCATCCCCTCCATCCGGCGAATATGGCTCGCTACGGCTGCTCCGCGCTCGGTTGCCGACTTGGCCTTACGGAAGAAGATCGGTTCGTGATCACAACCGGGGCCAACTTCAAGCTTCGCTCCGGCGATGGCGATCTGATCCAATTCCATCCGAAATTCAACTTCAAGTTGTGCTCGGAGCCGGAATCGGTCATCAATGCGATCTCGTATCCGGTGAAGTGTTGGAAGGTTCACGGCATCACGCTCTACTCCAACAATATGCAAAAGGAGGACGTAAGCGGGATCTTCTGCCGGATCCAGCAGCCGTGTGCGGACT
>JAFAPB010000048.1 GCA_019247335.1 Candidatus Kaiserbacteria bacterium | reverse complement strand
TGTCGAAGCCCCTTCTTACGCGAAAAGGCCCCGTTTCCGGGGCTTTTTTCGCTGCTGAGGGGCTTACCAGTTGCGTCCGCCGCCATTGCCGCGGCCGCCGCCGTAACCACCGCCTCCGCCATTGCCACCGCGAAAATCGCGGCGCGGGCGCTCCTCCATCGGACGGGCCTCGTTGACCGTAAGCGTACGGCCGCCGAATTCCTTCCCGTTCCACATGTCGATCGCTTTTTGAGCATCCTCGTCGGTCGCCATTTCGACGAAACCGAAGCCCTTCGAGCGGCCGCTCATCCTGTCCATGATGATGCTGGCCGACTCGACGGCACCGGCCTGTGAAAAGGCCTCGCGGAGCTCGTCCTCGGTGGTCGCGTAGGGCAATCCACCGACATACAACTTCTTCGCCATGAGTCTACAAATTTGTTCCTCTAAAACATGTAAATCAACCTTCCCTCTTGCGATGGAAACTTACACTTACCGAGAAGCTTAGCACCGGCAGGTGAATTTGCAATGTGAGACGAGACGGACCCCCGTAACGACTACGCCTTCGCTACTTTGCGGTTCATCAACTTGCCCAAACGCTCAATGCCGCGATGGATGCGGACCGATACCACGTTCTCTGATACTCCGAGCTCTTTGGCTATTTCGCGCGGCGACATTTCATCGATGTAGCGCATGGTGATCGCAGTGCGGTAGATCTCATCGAGCCCTTTCAGCATTTGCATCGCCTCGCGCGTCGCGGGAACATCCGCTGGATCGCGGAGCGTCTCGTCCTTGGGCTCGAAGCCGTCCTCTTCCATCATTGCATCGAGCGAAGCTGATTTTTTCTTACGCGCGCCGTCGACGATCAGGTTGTTGGCGATGCGATAGAGAAATGCGCGCTCGTATTCCACCTCTTTGCCTTCCCGGAGGTAGAGCCACATGCGGGCAAAGGCTTCCTGCACAAGATCTTTCGCAAGCTCGCGATCACGCACACGAATCAGGCAGTGTCGGAAAAGCGAGTCCGCATGCTGGTCGTATGCGATGAGAAAATTTTCTTCGAGGTCTTGCGACCACTTTTCCGATCGGGTGCGCTTTACCATAAAAATAATGCTACTACGTATCAGCTTTTCCAGCTATTTACGTTTTCACCGTCATATCGTACTGCGCCGGCTATGGCGCGAAGATGAACACGCCGGGAAACGAAAAAGCCGCTTTTTTGCGGGCTTTTATGCGACAAATTGTGCATGAAGAATTATGAAGACAGGATGATAAAGAAAAAGGGGCCGTCTCGACGTCCCCTTCCAGGTCGCCGAGCATTGCCCGGCTTCTATTGCTTTGGCCTTGGCCTTCGCATCAACGCGTACAGCTTTTCCGCCTGCGCTGCGGCCATCGCATCGTAGCCCGGCGCATCCTGCAGCGTGTGCAGCTCGGTGCTGTCGACATACGCTTCCACGAACGCGGACGGAAGGCCTTCGGGCACTTGTCCCAGGTCATGGATAGCCATGACGTAGTACGGCAGCCCGTCGGGCTTGCGCGGATCGATGAAGTCGTGATGGTCGTGCATGATCCGAGGGCGGCGAACATCACCCGGCGTCGTTACCGTATAGAACTGCACGTAGCAGATCGTAAAGATCGCGACCGCTTCGGCAGATGTCACTTCGCCTTCCGCATCGGTGATGCCGAGCGCACGACGAATGCGCGTCCGCATTTCGCGAAGCACGCGATCCGATTCGACTTCTCCGTCTCGCCAGGGTTGCCTCTTCCCGCCTGACGTCGGGGCATCTTGTTGTGTACAGATCAACATTGGGGATTCCTTCGCTTGTTGCAAGGTTATCCCCCGTTCCCTAAAGGGAGATTATGAAGGAAGTTTGAATTCCTTCAAGACCAAAATTCATTTTGAGGCAGACCAACGTAGTGGGTCACGGATAATTCGCTCGCCGTCACTCACAAATTTCCGCGACCCCGACTCGCGGTCTCGCCTTCTGGCTCGACAACGCTCCGTCTCTCCACAAGCAAAAAAGACGCATCTTTTTTGTCTTGTGGACCCTAGCGGATTCGAACCGCTGACATCCACATTGCAAATGTGGCGCTCTACCAACTGAGCTAAGGGCCCTTCGCGACGATTATGCGGTCAGCGGGCTCGCCTCGCAAGATTGATCTCGTGCTCAAGAAATTCCCCTACCGATGATCCGACACTTTCGAGCATCGTCGGGAATGAGGCGCCCGGATAAAGTCCCGGAATCGCGTTCACTTCGAGGAGATAAATCGCACGTGGAGTGACGATAAGGTCGGCGCGGGAAAAATGCGAAAGCTCAAGCGCTTTGTGCGCGCGCTTCGCGATATCGGCGATCGAAAGCTTTTGCTCGTAGGCAAAAGGACTCGGTACCAAATGCTTGAGTGAGCCGTCGGAGTGCATGCTCGGATTTAGGTACGGAAGCGCGCTATCAACGAGCGCGGGCGGTAGCGCGTACAAATCTTCATTGCGGAATCCTTCAATGACACCGATCGATACTTCTTTGCCGCGGATAAATTCTTCGACAAGCGCGGAGCCGAAACGGTCGAGCACATCGCCGAGCGCATGTGGCAGCTCAAGGATCGATTGCGCGTATTCGATGCCGTGCCCGGCGCCTTCTGATGGCGGCTTCACAAGATACGGCGGACCGAATTGCTCGAAGACAAGCTTCGCCATCTCGCCCGTATTCATATCGTTGTCGATGCTGAACGAGACCGCGCGCGGCATGCGGACATTTGCTTTGGTGAGAATTTCTCGGGCGCGGACTTTGTTGAGCGCGAGGCCCGACGGAAGCGGTCGCGAGCCGGCATATGGCGTCCCCGAGCGCTCAAGGAGGCGCTGCACCGATCCGTCTTCACCGACACCGCCATGCAGGGCGTTTAAAACGACGTCGACTTGCGAGAGCGCCCGCACCGGCGTCGATGGCATGCCGCGCAGATGCCAGAGACCGCTTTTGTCGATCAAAATGTCACGAGTCTCGTACTTCTCTTCAGGCAGCGCGCGCATCATCGCCGCGCCGGTTTTGAGCGAGAGATCGTATTCTCGGGATGTGCCGCCGCGCAAGATGCCCACGATCACGCGTGTCATGCAAAAAGTATACCTCGAATCAGCGCGGCGTATGGACGATCGCCGCCGCCGGCACCTGCATGATCGAGCTGTCGGGCGACCACCACGGGTTGCATTTGAACGACGAAAACGTCGAGAGCGAATCAGATGACGGTATTTGCTGATCGAGCGGGAGTTTCGTTACATCGAGCGCGCCTTCCGGCCACAGATACCAGCCGCTGTCGTCGATCAGCATGCGGACCGTGTTGTCATTGGTCGGGTAATACATGGAGATCGCGATCGCGCCATCGAGCACGTGAACGACGCCGCTTGCGGGGTTATTGAAGCCGCTTTGCGTCCCGTTGCAGATCAAAGGCGGCGCATCCTTAAATGCGGCGAGCATGTCTGCGCCGTTTTGCGGAGTCACTGCGAGCGGGTAACCCGACGCGGCCTGATATTTGAGCGCGACCCAGCCCAAGCCACAGATGCCGATCGCGATAATGATCGCGAGGATCGTACCGAGCGCCTTGCCCACCGTGAGCATTGCTTCAGTATATCTTTC
>JAFAPB010000082.1 GCA_019247335.1 Candidatus Kaiserbacteria bacterium | reverse complement strand
CTGCTGCTTTCCCCGCGGGCGACTCCGGTCGAAGCGGCGTTGTACCCAGCAGCTTGGCCTGGTGCCGCGTCTCAAGCGCGACGGCAGCGCCCATGTAGAGAAGCGTGAGTTCTTCATATGCGGCCGGATTGCTGTCTTTCAGCATGGCGACGAGCGCCGCGTACGGACGCCCGTCAAAGAACGTCCTGATGCGGAGCAAGTTGTCCGGATCGCAGCGATCGCGCCAGATTTCATTGTTTATAATGCCTTTCGAGTTCAAGAGCGCGCTCGCTTCTTCAGCGGCATCGACGCTCTCCACGTCTTTTTTAAAAGCCGCCGCTTGATCGAGGAGTCCGCGGATACGCATCCGTTGTTCGGGGGTGATCGATCCGACCGAGCGCCAGGGGAAGGGGCGCGGCTGGTTCATTTTTTCGGAGCCGCCCGGAGGCATGCCGCCACTATATCACTGCTTGAGACCGAGCCCCGTTCTGATGAGGTACCAGTTGATCCCGACGAGAAGGACGATGAGACCCAAGAGTATTGATATGGCCATCGAGAGCGAGACGTCGCTGATCCCGAGGAAGCCGTAGCGGAAGCCGTTGATGAGGTAAAAAAGCGGGTTGACGTAGGTTATGTACTGCGCGAAGTGGGGCAGCGAGTGTACGGAATAGAAAATGCCGCCGAGGTAGGTAAGCGGTTGCAATACGAACGTCGGGACGATGTTGATCGCATCGATCGATTTGGCATAGACGCCGTTGACCAGCCCCGCGAGCGCGAAGACAAGCGATGTGAGGATCGCAAAGAGGAGGATGACGGCGAGATTCGTGATGGTCAGATGGAGGCCCGTGAAGAAGATACCGACCATAAGCACGATCGCGCCGACGAGAACGCCGCGGATAACGCCGCCGGAGACAAAGCCTGCGATCATAAGCCACGGCGGCATCGGGGAGACGAGGAGTTCGTCGATCGAGCGCGCGAAGAATTTCGATTGAAAGAACGTGAACGACGAGTTCGCATATGCATTGGTGACGATCGCCATCATGACGAGGCCCGGGATGACGAATTCCATGTACGGCACGCCCTGCATCGAGCCGATGCGCGAGCCAAGGATCGTACCGAAGACGAGGAAATAGAGGACCGAGGTGATAACGCTCGGCAGGAATGTCTGCACCCAGATGCGGAAGATGCGCATGACGTCCTTGCGCATCATCGTATAAAACGCGATCCATTTTCGGTAATTGTCCATACTATTTATTTTCGTGAATGAGGCTCAAGAAGACCTCCTCGAGTTTCGAGCCGCGGTAACCTTCCTTGGCTTCGCCGGATTCCGTGTGCATCGAGAGTACCTTATCGATCGTGTCGTTCACGATGATCGTGCCCTTATTGATGATCGCGACGTGTTTCGCGAGCTGCTCCGCTTCCTCCAGGTAGTGCGTCGTGAGAAGGATCGTCAGGCCTTCTTGCGTGAGCTTTTTGAGGTAATCCCACATGCCGCGGCGAAGCTCCACGTCGACGCCTGCCGTCGGCTCGTCGAGGATGAGGAACTTCGGCTTATGGATGAGCGCGCGTGCGATCATGAGGCGCCGCTTCATGCCGCCCGAGAGCTGCATGCCGGAGCTCTGCATCTTGTCGCCGAGGCCGAGATCACGGAGCAGCATTTCGGCACGAGGCACCGCTTCGGCGCGGGGAATACCGTAGTAGCCACCCTGATTAACGACCACGTCGATGATTTTCTCGAATGGATTGAAATTGATCTCCTGCCCGACGAGGCCGATGAAGGTTTTTGCGAGCTCGGGCTCCTGATCAATGTCGTGGCCGAACACTTTCACGCTGCCGCTCGTTTTATTGACGAGGCCGGTCGAAATGCCGAGGATCGTGGTTTTGCCGGCGCCGTTGGGACCGAGCAGCGCAAAAAAGTCGCCCTCGGGCACTTCGAGCGTGACGCCCTTGAGCGCCTCCACGCCGTTTCCATAGACCTTTTTGAGGTCTTTGATCTCAAGAGCGAATGCCATGAGGTGCTAGGATAGCATTTCTTTAATGAAGGCAAAAGTGTCGTCCGGTCCCGTTACAGCTTTGGTAGGCACGACGCCGATCACCGTTTCGTCGTTGCCGCCCGGGAATAGTGCGTCGCCTACGTACACGCATTCATCAAAAGACCATCCATTGCGGTCGAGAAGCCGTTTGATATTGAAACCTTTATGTTTACCCGCTTCGATGAAATTGTATGTCGTTGTGCCGGCGGGCGTTACCTCAATGCCGGCTTCGGTGAGCCGTTGTAATTCTTCAGGCAATGCAGCGAGTGCTGCCTGTCGCTTTGAATCGTCCGGATCGAATGCATATTTTTTCTCGCTGTCCTCGTGGAAACCAATAACGCTGTAGCTGATTTGCGCGCCGCGATTTTCCACGAGGTCGTTCGGGTCCTTCACCGCAATATTGAAATACTTTTTGAGCGATTCGATAAAATCGAATGTAGCGGCGATCTGCTCCGTATCGAGTTCTTCGTTCCACAAGTCCTGCCCGCTCTTATCAATCGCATGGTTCCCGCTTTGCGCGAGCGTCCAATAGCGTTTGTCGAAACGCGGCGTGACCTGTTCCCGTATCTGTTCGCGATTGCCGCCGGAGACCACCACAACTTCTCGTTCCGAACACAACCGGTCGAATAATTCCTGATGATCAGGCTCCATCGGTGAGCGGCTTTTGGTCAGCGTCTTGTCGAGATCAAAGAAAAAATACTTCGGCATGTTACGTGAGAATTTCGCTCAAGCGGCCGGAGGCGGCTGCCTCCTTGATCTCTATCGCCGAGCGACGTCCCATCGAAACAGGTTCACCAAAAAGATACTGTGAATACGGCGTCGCTGTGATCCCGGGGCTGCCGGGCATCCGGAATGAGACGTCGAAGATAACGGCCTCCTCGCGCTTGCCGTCGGTCTCGATCGCGCCCTGGAGCGCGAAGGGGCCGATCATACCTTTGGGATGATATTTCTTACAGACCGCGACAAATTTCTCTCCGGCCTCATAAATCTTTTCGAGCAGGCTCTCTTTGACCGTCACAGCCAAGTGGCCTGTTTCGATATGGAGCGGCGCGCCGGGGATCTTGAGCTGCTCATTGGCCGGGAGGCGGAGCCAACCGTCGAGATTGGTCTGCCGGCGGGTATCAGTCCCGAGGAGCTCGAGACGCTCATGCAGCGGAGAGTAAAAGAAATTGAAATTGACTTGCGCGCCGAGGATGAATTCTTCGATGACCGCGTCTTTGAGCGCCGCTTCGGTTACCGCGCCTTTTGCGATCTTTTCATCGGCAATGCGCTGCCATTCTTCAGGTGACGCGGCGACGAAATTTTCGCGCTCGTAGGTGCGGACCGCATTCGGGGCTTTTGTGAGGGTGAGACGATCGATCTCTTTGTGAGAGGAAAATATTTTCGGAATGCGAATGCCTGCCGCTTGAAGTAAATCGTACTGATTCGGCTTTTGATCGCGCTCTTCGAGGCGTATCAGCTCGCGCGAGCCGAAGAAGGGGACACGCAGCTTCTCTTCCACATCTTTGAAATCAAAGTAGACCCAGAAATAGCGGCTGTGCATGAGAACGGCATTCTCGCTCCGGAGCGCTTCTTGGAGATCCTCCCGAACGATATCCGCATACGCATCGACTTCCATGATCTTATCGATGCACCCGAGATCGCCTTTTCGCAGAAGCGCCTTATAGGCACGGAGGCGGTCTTTACGCGCAATGACGAGGCTCTTCAAGCCTTCGGCGCGCGCGCCGGCACAGCTGTCGAGCGCGCTATGCCCGCCGAGCGCAGCCACTGCGATGTTATTCGAGTCGTAGGAGGCGAGGATCCCCGCGATATCCATAGTTAGTGCAAAATCTTATCGAGCGCGTTCGTCTCGATCGCACGTTTAATTTCGCGCGCGATGCGGCGCCCCGTGGACATCGGCTCTTTATATTTGAGCGCGGTGTAAGGGCTGCCGTCGACATACGGATTGGTGCCGGCGACGATGCGCGCCGAGATCTCAAATACATAAAATTCAAGCTCGCTCGTGACGACGCCTTCAAGGCAAAACGCGCCCATGAGACCCGGCGGCTCGATCTTTTGGCTTTCTTTGATGACACTCTCGCCGATATCGAACATCATTGGAAGAAGGCTTTCGCGGATCACGATCGGAACATTGCCGACGACCGTGTAGCTGGTGGAGAGGTCGACCGTGATCTGGTCAGCTGCGGCCACGCGCCCGATCGAGTCGGCGTTGCTCTCGTAGCGCTTGTCGAATCCCATGATCTCGATTTCCTCGGCCAGTGGGGAATAGAAATAGTGCGCATAGACCGGCACGCCGACGACGTATTCCTGGATCGCGTAGCCCTCACCGGTGTCATGCGCTGCAAGTTTTTTCTTGAATTCTTCCGGCGTACGGGCAAGGAAGTAGCCGCGGCCGCCGCGCGCGCCGTGAAATTTGACGATGACGGGACGGTCAATGTCTTCCGCGTTGGCAAAAAGACGCGGGAGTTTCAAACCGGCGCTGTGCAGCCATTCGCGCTGCTTATTGCGATCCGCCTCCCATTTCAAAATACCCTTCGTGCCGAAGTGGGGGACCTTGAGCTCGCCGATCTTGGAAGGGCCAAGGTACGCGACGAGCGAGCCATGGGGAATGAGAATCGCGTTTTTATCAATGAGCGTCTGCTCGATCATCGCGAAATCTTTGAAGGAGTCGAGTTCGATGATCTCATCGGCGACGCCGAATGATTTGTACGGCCGGGTCGCTTTCTTTTCGCATATCGCGATCGTTTCAAAGCCTTCGTCTTTCGCGCCCTTCAAAATCTGCAGCGCGGAGTGGCTGCCCAGGGTCGCGACGCGATGCTTCATCGAAGCCATGCACCACTATACCCGCCCGCTGCTACTCGGCAAAGGGGAGAGCGCCGATATAGTCGCCCTTGCCGATCGAAATGCCGTTCTTCCGGAGAATGTCGTATGCGGTCGTCGCGTGGAAGTAAAAGTTTGGGATGAGATAATTCAGGACATAATCGAGGCCGTTCATAGATTTGCCGCCCCAGTAGGGAAGCGAGACCTTCACATCTTCTTTGCCATCGATGTCCGCCGGCTTCACCGTCTTTAGAAACTCGATCGTCTTATCAAGACGCGCGAGGAGCTCGCCGAATGTCTGTTCGTTGTCCTCGAACTTTGGGACATCCACGCCGCCCAGGCGCGCGGCGGAGTTTTTCGCGTTGTCAGCGGCGATTTGGATCTGCCGCACGAACGGGAACTGGTCGAAGACGAGCCGGTCATTGAGGAGCGCGGATTCGAAATCGAGCCGCTCGGTCTTTTTAGTTGCCGCGTGCGCCTGTGCCTTCTCCACGAGGGCGCGGAGCGCAGTGAGCGTCTTGATGAATTGCGGGATAGTAATCGTATACAGCGAGGTCGTCTGTGCCATGATGATTCTTTACTTTCTAAAGGAACGTCACTATAGCATCCGCGCGAAATTTTCGCTGTGGATTACTGCAGGCGTTCGAGGTAGCTTGCAGACGCGGCGACATACTCCGCGACGCGTCGCTCAGCGGCCGCGGCGAATTTCAATGCAAGCGCCGCGCGCTCTTTCTCGGGCGACCCTTTTTTGATCCATGCTTCGACGAGCGGTATCTGGGCGGGAGAGGAAAGCGCGAGCCGGCGCCCTTTGGCAGCCGCGCGCAGAAGCGTCGGACCGCCGATATCGGTCTTTTCGAGGACATCTTTCTGGGTCGATTTCGGATTCGCGATGGTCGCTTCGAGCGGGTAGAGCGTGACATAGACGAGCGCGATCGGCTGCATGTTGATGCGCTCAAGCTCACCCATGTCCTCCGGGCTCGCCGCGAGGAGCGCCGCATAGATCTTGCGAGCGAGCGTCACCACGCGATGGCCGAGGATCGGAGGCCCCACAATCTCCGCAACATCGCGACAGGGGATGCCGCGCCCGCTCAAGTATTTCGCGGTGCCGGCCGAACCGAGCAATTGCCAACCGTTATCACAGAGCGTTTGCGCGAGTAAAAATACGGCCTCATCTTTTTCATACGAGGCAAGAAGCGCCGTTTTCATGTCCGGCATTATACACGTCGCTTTTTAGCGTTTCGTGAAATCGACGGCGATCTCATTGAGGCCCGCTTGCAGGTCAGTCTCGTTGCCGACGGTGCTGCGGGCAGTGACGCCGGGGAAAAGGACCGAGACCGTCGTGCCCCGTCCCACGGCACTTCTGATCGTGATCCTGCCCTGATGCATCTTGATGAGTTCGGAGACGATGGCGAGCCCCAGGCCCGTGCCACCGCGGCCTTTGGTGCGCGAAGGATCGGCGCGGTAGAACGGCTCAAAGATGCGGAAGAGATCCTTGCGCGCTATGCCAATGCCGGAATCCTGCACGATCAATTCGACCTGATTGTTCGGCGCGGGTTCTACCGTGATCCGGATATGCCCGCCGCGCGGCGTATAGGTAATGGCATTCTTGAGAAGATTGCTGACGATCTGCTGAAGTGCGGTCGCATTGCCCCAGACCTGCGTGTCGGGGCTCTTGCGAAGCGTGACCTGGTGCTCGCCGCGCTTCGCGAGCTGCGAGAGTTTTTGTACCGAATCGGTCGCGACCGCGGAGAGATCGACCGCCGAAAACTCGATGCGCTCGGGTTTTACGAGCGCTGAGAGGGAGAGCAGGTTGTTGATGATCTCGGAGATGCGGTCGAGCTCTTCAATATTGGAATGCAGTGTCTCTTTCATCTCCGGCGAGACCTTGTCGTCGAGGAGCGCCACCTCGGTATTCGTCTTGATGACCGAGAGCGGCGTGCGCAGCTCGTGCG
>JAFAPB010000030.1 GCA_019247335.1 Candidatus Kaiserbacteria bacterium | reverse complement strand
AGTATCGGAAGGACGGGCTGGTCGTGATCGGCGTCCATACGCCGGAATTCGCGTTCGAGCATGTGTATAAGAATGTCGCAGCGGCGGTCGCGAGCCTCGGAATCAAATATCCGGTCGTGCTCGATAACGAATATCAAACGTGGAACGCGTACGGCAATCAGTTCTGGCCCCGCAAATACTTGATCGATATCGACGGCTATATCGTTTATGACCACATCGGCGAGGGGAATTATGACGAGACGGAAAAAGCGATCCTCCACGCGCTCGATGAGCGGGCACTTCGCTTGGGTCAGCCTCTGCCTTCGGGCGATATCACGCCGCCGCCGGATGCGGTCTCGATGGATCCCAACGGGGTGCAGAGTCCCGAAACCTACTTCGGCTCGAATCGCAATGAATATCTGGTAAACGGCTCCGAAGGTCGCGAAGGTACGCAGACACTGAAAATTCCTGCCGAAATCCAGCCCAATGGGCTCTACCTCGGCGGCACTTGGCAATTCACGCCGGAATACGCGACCAATATCTCCGCGGGCGCGCAGATACGATTCCTCTACAGTGCAAAAAATGTGTATTTCGTGGCGAGTAGCGACAAACCGATCAAGATAAAGGTGACACGGGATGGCGGCCAGCCACTGGGAGATGAGCGAGGTGTGGATGTGGATGCAAATGACGAAGCCACCATTCATGAGGATCGTTTATACAAACTCATCGAGGGCAAGGCCTATGGCGTGCATACCCTTGAAATCCAGATCGAAGGAACGGGTCTCGATGCCTATACGTTCACTTTCGGGTAAGACCGCGGCAAGGCTTAAACGCTTCGTTTTCTGAAGGACGGTCTATAGGACAAATTTGTCTATTAGACCGTCTTTTTCTTCTATTGTGTCGTGAAATTCTTTCGTTGACACAAGATGAAGGCAGCGTACTGTGTCGCTAGCAAAGAGACCCCCGTATACAGGGGCCGAATCTCATCCATTAGCGGCTAATTATTATTTTTATAAATAGAAATATGAAGTCGTTCAACATCTACGCGCTCCGCGGGAGCGCTTTTTCGGCGTTACGTCGCGCCTGGAAGGCGAGCGCGGGCATCGTGACCGCGACCATGATCGTCGGCACGGTCCCGGCGGGCGTACTCCTCGCACCGGCCGGAGTCGCTTTTGCCGCAGGGAGCCCTACGATCAGCTCCGTGACTCTTAACGGGGCAACCTCCGTTACGGTTCAGCCAAGCGCCTCAATTACAGCGGCAGTGACTGGTGCTG
The DNA here is from genome assembly GCA_019247335.1 of Candidatus Kaiserbacteria bacterium. Lineage (GTDB taxonomy): Bacteria > Patescibacteriota > Minisyncoccia > Phycocordibacterales > UBA2100 > UBA10103. The sequence goes on along the minus strand of JAFAPB010000030.1, from coordinate 4,964 downwards.
CGCACGACAGCAGCGCCGGAGGGCAGTGGGGCTCTACCAGTTGGCGCATTTCAACGACGGCCGGAAACGGTACTTGCGTCGCGAACCCAACGCCGGATTACACGAGCACCGCGGCGTCTACCACGAACTTCACGATAACGGCGCCTGCCGCAAACGGTACATACAATGTGTATTTCACGGCGTACAACAGCACGTCGAACTGCACGGGTAGTGCGAGCGCGACTACGACACTCGTTGGTGCCGTGACTGTCGCTACGGATAATACGCCGCCGTCGATTTCGAGCTCGCATATTGCCTCGAACAACGCGAATACCGCGAAGGCAAAGGTAGGCGATACCGTCACTCTCACGTTCTCTGCGAGCGAAGCGGTCAAAACGCCGGTCGTGACGATCGCGGGACATTCGGTCTCTGCTGCTACAACGACCGGCAATAGCTTCACGGCATCCTATGTGATGGTCTCGGGCGATACCGAAGGCACGGTACCGTTCTCCGTCACGCTCACCGACACCGCCGGCAACACCGCCTCTGCGGTCACTTCCACGAGCGATGCATCAAGCGTTACGTTCGATAAAACAGCGCCGACGCTCGCCCAGGTAACGCCTGTTACGACGCCGACCAGTGACAACACGCCGAACTACACCTTCAGCTCGACCGAAGCCGGCACGATCGCCTACGGCGGCGACTGCTCAAGTGCAACGACCGCGGCATCCTCCGGCAACAACACCGTGACGTTCAATACGCTCTCTGATGGCGCGCATTCGAACTGCACCATTAAAGTGACCGATGCGACGGGCAATCAGAGCTTGGCCTTGAATGTCTCAAGCTTCACCGTTGATACGACGGCTCCGTCGATCTCGATCACCTCGCCTTCGAACAACTCGACCTCGACTACGAATTCGGTGAACGTCACGTGGACGCAGGATGACGGATCTGCTGCATACACCTGCGCCATAGACGGCGCCGCGACGACGACATGCGGCTCGAATACATCGAATACATTCAACAGTCTTGCTGAAGGTACGCATACCTTCACCGTGGTCGGCACCGATACGGTGGGCAATTCATCGAGCGCATCGGTCACCGTTAACGTCGTTCTCACCGCCAAGCTCACTATCGTGAAGCACGCGACCGGGGGTGACGGCAGCTTCAGCTTCAATGTCGGCAACGGCTCCGCCACGACATCGCATCCGCTCACGACCAGCTCTGGCTACGCGACCACGAGTACTATCACGCTTCAGCCGGGCGTCTACGATGTTGATGAGCTCTCGCAGCCCGGCTGGGATTACACCTCATCGAGCTGTGTCTACAATGGAAACGCGATCGGCACGATCCTCGCGCCTTCACCGGGCGTTGCGGGCAGCGAGCAGATCGACGTCGACGCGGGGGATACGGTGGTCTGCACCTTCGACAACATGAAGCGCGCGTCGTTCACCCTCAACAAGATCGCAAGCCCCGACAGTGGCGAATTCAAGTTCGACCTGACGGGTCCGACCTCGAGCGTGCAGTCAACGACCTTCTCGCCGAGCGGCACCTGGTCCTTGCCCAATATCTACTCAGGCAATTACAACCTGCTTGAGTCGATCATTTCGCCTGAAAACTGGACCGGCGCGCAATCAATCGCATGCACCGGCGTGGGCGAGAATAATCCGTTCGGCTCCGTTGCCGGGCCGGATGGCTTTAACTTCTCATTGAGTCCGGGCGAGGCGATGAGCTGCAACGTGAACAACACGCAGGACGCTGTCGTTTCTGGCAAAAAATTCAATGATATGGACGCCGACGGCCTCGTAGGCGATGATCCGGGCCTGTCGGGCTGGACCATTACGGCGACGCGTCTCACCGACGATCCGAATACTCCAGACGTCAATGAAACTAATCAGACGGTAACGACGGCGACAGATGAGAACGGTAACTATACGCTCGATCTTCCGACCAGCACCTCGACCGCGACCGTGTACAAAATCTGCGAAACGCAGCAGGATACGTGGTCCCAATCATATCCGGGCAACCAAGACGGCACGACAGCCTGCGAAGGAGGTCGAGGCTACAGCGATTCAGTTAACCCCGGTGATAATCTCTCGGGCAGGTCGTTCGGCAACTACCAGAATGGCTCGATTTCCGGTTACAAATGGCAGGACAGCAACGGCAATGGCGAATTCGATGCAGAAGAAGTCCGGCTCCCCGAATGGACGATAGACCTCTTCGACGGATCTTCCACCTCAACACAGGAAACGAATGTCGACGGTAACTACACGTTCACCGACCTCAAGCCTGGCACGTACACGATCAGCGAAGAACAGCAGGACGGCTGGGTTCGCACTTCTCCGGCTGCCGCGACGCGAGACATCACTGTGCATTCGGGTGAGTCGATCGTGAACGAGAACTTCGGCAACGTGCAGGGCGGCAGCATCTCGGGTACGAAATGGGAGGATGTGAACGGCAACGGCGAACGCGATTGTGCGGGCGGTCCCGTCATCTTCCTCCTGATCGCCTGCATTCCGGAGCCGGGCGTAGAAGGATGGACGATTACGGCAACGCCGATCAGCGCCATCGGCGGCGTGACCGCGACCACAAGTGATCGCGATATCAAAACGACGACGACTGACGATAGCGGTGCCTTCAGCTTCAACTTCCTCCCGTCTGAATTCGGCGCGTGGCGCGTCGTCGAGGCGGTGCAGGACGGTTGGCAAAATATCTATCCTGCGTCGAGCACCTACGACATAACTGTCGGCGGCGGTACGAATGCGACTGAGACCGACTTCGGCAACTGGCACGAGCCCACGATCACCGCGACCAAGTGGAACGACGCCGATAAGAACGGCGTGCGGTCGGAGAGCGAATCGGGGATTGCAAATTGGAGCTTCGCGCTCGGACTTCGCCAGGCGACATCGACTGAAGGTGTCTCGGACATCCTGATCGTTGCGATCGCGACGACGTCGGCTGACGGCACAGCGACCTTCCATGCGAAGAAGCCGGGTAATTACGTCGTGCTTGAAGAGAATCGCGCGGGCTGGGTCATGACATATCCGGCGACGACGACCACCAACATGGTGATCTCGCGCGATACCGGCGTCGCATCGACGCCTGACTTCAGGACTGACGCCTATTACGATGTCAGCGTAACTACCGACGGCGGGACGATAACGACCGGGCACGTGAACGGCAATGAAGGCACGACCGCGATCAGCTTCGGCAACTTCGCCAATAATCTGCCGAAGTGCTCGAACGGCATCGATGACGACGGCGACGGCCTCATCGACTCGGCGGATCCAGGCTGCCATGACGACGCGAATGTGAATAATCCGGATTCGTATGATCCGGGCAGAGACGATGAGTCGAATCAGACCAATCCGACGAACACCGGTGGCGGTGGCGGGGGCGGCTCGAACGGCCCCGTCCAAGGCTCGCTTCCGGGCAGCGGAACGGGTACTGGCACCGGAACTGGCACGGGCACCGGAACGGGGACTGGAACAGGTACTGGCACCGGAACCGGCACGACTGAAGGCGGCGGTGGCGGCGCAAACGGCCCTACGGCAGGGAATGGCGGCGGTAACGAAGGTGGCAACGGCGGCGGTGGCGCGAACGGTCCGATCGCCGGCAATGGCGGAGTCGGTGGTAACGGCGGCACGGGCACCGGAACCGCGACCGGCGCCGGCACCGGAACGGGTGCAGGCACGGGAACTGGCACAGCGACGGGCAGCCAGACGGCGGGCGCAGCAGGCGCTGTCGGCGGCGACCAGGGCAACAGCAATGCTGGCCAGGGCGCAGCAGCGGGCCTCCTCGGCATCAATTGGTGGTGGTGGCTTCTCCTCCTCATTCTCCTCGGAGCGGCCGGCGCATACGCCTGGTACACCTCCTGGTACAAGAATCAATAACGGCTAACCCTAAAACCGCCCCGGAAGGGGCGGTTTTAGTTTGCTGCGCAGGTGGCGAGGATCTCGTCGATCGCGGTGAGCGTCTCGGGAGGGCCAGTCACCGATCTCGTTTGAATTCCCGTCGGGATAACGACCGCATCATTTCCGCCTTCGTAAAAGGCGTCTCCGACATAGAGCATCTCGATCGTCGGTAATCCGAGCCGCGTGGCGAGCCAGGTCACACCATAGGCTTTGTTGACGCCTTTGTGAGTGATATCGATCGTTGTTTTGCCGCCGATCAATACTTCAAAGTCGGGTAATTTTTTTTCAAGCGATTCCTTGAGTTTTTTTCGTTTGCGCTGATCCGGATCCCAGGCTTTTTTGTCGGCCTCGCTCGCTTCGAGGCCGAGCGCCGCATATGCGATCTGCACGTCGCGATCAACGATAGCAGGCAAATAATGCGGATGAAACTCGAGCGAGACTTCCGCGACGCTCTCCGCGAGCGCGTTTCGAACCTTTGCACGCTCCTCGTCGGTCAGTTGGAAGCTGTACGCTTTTTGCCAGGAGCCTGCTTCGTGCGTAAAGCACTGTGCGGAACTATTCGGGAAAATATAAAAAGAATCGATGCGCGGCGAATTCGTCATCTTATGCAAAAAATCCGCCTCGATACGGGGGAATCCGGCAGCCGACATAATAGCGACCGGCATGGCTTCCAAAAGACGCGAGAGCCGCGTGACCATGTCGTCTCTCGGCGGCCTAAAACTCTCCGCGAGCGTGTCGTCGAGATCAAAAATAACCGCTTTCGGGCACTCCATATGCCGAGCCTAACATATTTTGCGTGATACGATTCGAGTGAATGAAACCGCGCATTTTGATGTTCGGATGGGAATTCCCGCCGTTCAATTCCGGAGGACTCGGCGTTGCGTGCCAGGGTCTCACGAAATCGCTCTCCGAACGCGGCTTCGATGTTTTATTCGTGATGCCGAAAAAGCTCGACCTTTCCTCGCCGTACGCGCGCATGATCTTTGCGGAAGGCGGCTCGGTGACGACCTATGCCGTCGATTCGGTGCTGACCCCGTATCTCTCGAGCAAGACATATCTGCGTGAGCGCGG
>JAFAPB010000027.1 GCA_019247335.1 Candidatus Kaiserbacteria bacterium | reverse complement strand
CAGCATCTATCGCGGCGAAACGAAGCCGCACGTCTTCACCTGGGTCGCCTTCGCGCTTTTAGATGCGATCGTCTTCGCAGCGCAGGTAACGCATGGCGCCGGTCCCGGCGCGTGGGCGATCGCGCTCGGCACGACGATGTGCGCGATCGTGGCCGTCGCTTCGATCAAGGTCGGACATCTCAAGATCAAGCCCGGTGATTGGGTCGCATTCGCAGGTGCGCTTATCGGCATCGCGCTCTGGGCGATCACAAGCGACCCTCTGTATGCCGTCGTCCTCGCGGCGCTCGTTAATTTGATCGCAATTTATCCGACAGCACGCAAATCATATGAGCATCCGGAAAGCGAGTCGACGACCGTCTGGAGCATCGATATCTTTCGATATCTCTGTTCGATCGCCGCTCTTGATACGGTCTCGCTCACGACGGCGCTCTTCCCGGCGGCGATCGTCTTCGGCAACAGCGCGCTCGTCCTCATCATTCTTATCCGAAGGCGACGCGCATGAACGTGACCACGGTGCTTTTCCCTGCGTCTCTCGTCTTGAGCAATATCGGCTTCGTGATCATGCTGTGGATTCGACGGCGCCGGACGGACTGATACAATGCCCCCGATGTCAGAGCGCAATTTCAACGGCCTGCTCGATGCACAGTGGGAGGCAGGTCGTTTCCTGTGCGTTGGCCTGGATCCCGACCTCGAAAAGATCCCGGTGGCGGCGCGCGTCGAGGGCGTGCGAGAAACAATCGTGAACTTCAACCGTGCTGTTATCAATGCAACGAAAGATATTGTGTGCGCTTACAAACCGAACAGCGCCTTTTATGAGGCGCACGGAGAGACGGGCTGGGCAGCGCTTCAGCAAACGATAGAAGACGTGCATGAGCTCGCACCCGAAGTCCCTGTGATCCTCGATGCGAAGCGAGGAGATATCGGCAATACCAACAACGGGTATGTCGCCGCCGCGTTCAGGAACCTCAATGCGGATGCGCTCACTGTGCATCCCTATATGGGCGGAGAGTCGCTGAAAGAATTTCTTACATGTGCCGACAAGGGCATTTTCGTCATGTGCCGCAATTCGAATCCAGGCGCAGGAGAATTCCAAGATCTCGACATCGCGGGGGAGCCGCTCTACATACATATCGCGAAGGCATTCGGCGCGAAGTGGAACAGCAACGGTAATTGCGGGCTGGTCGTCGGCGCCACATATCCGGATGAGATCAAGGAAGTCCGCGCAATTGTCCCGGAAATGACCTTTTTAATCCCTGGGACCGGCGCGCAGGGCGGCGACCTGGCAAGCTCGGTCAAGAATGGCCAGCGCACCGACGGCAAGGGATTCATACTCTCGACGACCCGCGCGATCGTGTATGCCTCGGACAGACCGGACTATCAGGAAGTGATACGTAAAAAGGCTGAGGAATTTGATGGCGCGATCCGCGCGGCATTGTAGAATTGGCGGGCTATGGCGGAAGAGGTACTCGAAATATTACAGAGCGTCGGCGCTTTCCGGACCGGCCACTTTGTGCTTACGACCGGGCGGCACAGCGATGCCTATATCAATAAGGACGCGCTCTATCCCTATACGAAGGAGGTCTCGCGTCTCTGCGAGAAGATCGCGGAAAAATACGCGGGGAAAGGCGTCGAGGCGGTGATCGGGCCGGCGTATGGCGCCATCATTCTCTCGACCTGGACCGCGCATCATCTTTCTCGTCTCGATGGGAAAGCGGTGCTTGGCGTCTATGCGGACAAAAGCGACGACGGGCCCATCATACGTCGCGGTTATGACAAACTCATCGCCGGAAAAAATACGATCGTCGTCGAAGACCTGACGACGACCGGAAGTTCCTTGAAAAAGGTCGTCGAGGCGGGGCGCGCCGCCGGCGCGAATGTGATAGCAGCGGTCACGATCTGTAACCGCGGCGACGTCACCGCAGAGCAAATAGGGAATCCGCCCGTCTTTGATTCACTGGTCACCGTGCACCTTGAATCCTGGACGGAAGCGGACTGCGAATTATGCAAAGCGGGAATCCCGGTCAACACGGACGTCGGACACGGCAAAGATTTTCTTGCGAAACAGGGAATGAAATAAGTCGCGTGATCGGGGGTATTAAAAAAGCGCCTCACCGACCCTTCATGAAAGGGCGTGCTATACTGGCGTACCTTATAAATGATTAATCATTCGCAATAGATATGTCTCGCACAGGATGGATTTGGACCATCGTTATCGTTCTCATTATTATCATCGGCGGTTGGTGGCTCCTCAGCATGAATAACAGCAGCTCGACGGGCACAACGACCGGTACGACGACCGGGACTGCCACGGGCACCGATACGACGGGCACGTCGACCGGAACCGCGACCGGCAGCGTTGATGTAGGCGTCGGCACGGGTACCGGCACCGCAACGGGCACGGCGACCGGCACGACGGGCGCGCCGATGACGGCCACGGTGACGTACAGCGGTACGAGCTTTACGCCGTCGACCGTGACGATCGCCAAGGGCGGCACCGTGAATTTCGTTGACGCGAGTAACCGCGGCTTCTGGGTCGCGTCCGCTCCGCATCCGGCGCACACCGGCTATGACGGCACGTCGCGCACGCAGCACTGCGCTGCGGGCTACACGGGTCCCAAGCCGTTCGATGAATGCGGTACCGGATCCTCGTACAGCTTCACCTTCACGAAGACCGGCACCTTCCCGTACCACGATCACCTGAACGACAACGCGTTCGGAACGGTCGTCGTGCAATAGGGGTATAATGACCCGCGTGACTCCCGCGGACTTTCCGGACGAGCTTACGCTCAAACTGAAAAAGATCGCGGATCTCCGTTACGGAGAGAATCCGCAACAATCGGCCGCCGTCTACGGGGCGGCCGATTCGGTGCCCGGGATCGCGCAGGCGAAACAGCTGCAAGGCAAAGAGTTGAGCTATAACAACATTCAGGACGCCGACGCCGCGCTCGAATGCGTCGCTGAATTCGACGAAGGCGCGTGCGTCATTCTGAAGCACATGAATCCCTGCGGCGTCGCGCTCGGCGCCTCTCCGCTCGATGCCTACCGGAAAGCGTATGCGTGCGACACCACCTCGCCCTTCGGCGGCATCGTCGCGTTCAATCGTGCGCTCGATAAAGAGGCGGCGGAAGAGATCGGTAAAATATTCATTGAAGTTATTATCGCTCCGGAGATCAATGCGGATGCGCTCGCGGTGTTTTCATCAAAGCCGAATGTCCGCATGCTCGAGTGCGCGGTACCGGATAAGCGCGCGAAGACCATCGTGCTCAAGACGGTCGGCGGCGGCTACCTCGCGCAGACACGCGATGCCATCGTCGTCGACCCTAATGCGAAGCCGAAGGTCGTAACAAAGCGGGAGCCGACGGCGGCGGAATGGCGCGATATGAAATTTGCGTTCGAGGTCGTGAAGCACCTCAAATCGAATGCCATCGTCTATGCACGCGACGGTGCGACGGTCGGCATCGGCGCGGGCCAAACGAGCCGCATTTACGCGGCCAAGATCGCCGCGATCAAAGCGAGCGACGCTGGCATCTCGCTGAAAAATTCCGTTATGGCATCGGATGCGTTCTTCCCGTTCTCTGATACGGTCGATGCCGCGCACGAAGCGGGCGCGAGCGCGATCGTTCAGCCCGGCGGCTCCATTCGCGATCAGGAGTCCATCGACAAAGCAAATGAATACGGTATGGCGATGATCTTCACCAGCGTTCGCCACTTCAGGCACTGATTTTCTTGCCCAAATAGAGCCATTCTTCGTCTACTTTGGCGCTCTCTTTCGGCATGATGACGTAGGCGTCGTATGGCGCCGTAACCGGTGCACCATTCTCGTCGTAGAAAAGTATCTCATCTTTGTTCACGTGCTCGAGGTGCTGCCAATCCTTCGCAAATTTCTCCGCCTCGCTCTTCCTAAAAAAGACGCGATCCATTTCGATAATGGTGAGATCGTTCTCCGGCGCGTTTCCGAGAAGCACGCCGCAGTGGATGAGCGTATTCTCGATCGCACGGTAAGCAACCTCCGCCGCTTCAGGGTCTTCGTGCTGACCGCATTCGATCAAAAGTCCCGCCTTGCCGTGTTCGGCGGCGTACGTGGTGGTATCGAATGAATCATGCTCGGTCTCCGGGCGTTTATACAATTCCGGCCAACCGACGATCGCCATCTCGGCCGGGAGCGAGCGAGCGAGCGCGTGCGTCGCATCGGACGGGAAGTCGATAAAGATAAAGGGCTTCCCTGATGCGGTCATGGAATGCAGATCGAGAAACACGTCGCACCGCTCGATGAAAGGCGCGAGCTCGTTGGCAAGAGCGGCTTCGTAGGAGGTCGGATTTTCCGTCCGCTTGAATATTCTGTTGAGATTCTCTTCGCAGTAGCGCGTGTTCGCTTCATAGGCGCGCGGGCTGCAGACGGGGACGAAGGTGACGCTTCCCTTTTGCAGGCTACGCACACCGCTCTGCAGCTCGTCGACAAAACGACGGATCGCCTTCGGACCGCATACTTCATTGCCGTGGATCGCTCCGAAAAAAAGCACTGCGGGACCGGCTTCGGGGCCTTTGAATTCAAATGATTCGATCATGCGCCATAGCATAGCGGGAATGCGCGTAAAAAGTAAGGACGGGTGGTGAGCCCGTCCGGATTTCTTCTATGCCGCGATCCGCGCGGCAACAATACCGAGGCGCGCTGCGGTTTCGGCGGTTACCCGAACCCAGCAGGGTCCGCCGGTTGCCTGCGGCTCGTTCCACGCGAGCCGGCAATCGGCTGCGTCATGCGCGAGGATCTTTTTCGCAGGGCAGAAACTGCAGGTCGAGCGCCATACCGATGCCGGCAGATCCTTGCGATTGACCAGGGCCATGCCGACGTCCTCGCCGACTTGCAGCGAGACGGGATTGGTGGTCGTCGCAAGGATATTCTTGTCACGATGCCGCGGCAGGAAAAAGCCGTACATCTGGTGATTGAGTTTCTTGCCGCGCTTCTTGCGATGCACCCACGTCGAGCCCAGCTCATAGAAGTCGTTGCCGAGCGGGATGAGGCGGGTGAAGCCGACCGCCTCGCCATCGTCGATGACAACGAGCGCCAGCCCTTCAGCGAGGCTCTGCTCGATGTCTGCGGGGGTGATAGGCAAGAGGTGCGGTTCGTCGGTGAACGCCGTGACGATCGCCGCGATCGCTTTTGGACCGACCTCGTCCGGTTTTGTACAGAATTGCATTGTAGCCTTCCTCGTATTCGTTTCCCTGCGCCGACTATAAAGAGAATGGTCCAAAGGAAGAAATTTCTTACGACATCTTGCAAAATTATTACGATCTGTTATAAAAATAACATGAAAACCGTCAGCCAGGCTGCACAGCAGGTTCTTGAGCGCAGCCCTTATTTCTCGGATATTTTGAGCGAGGGGATCGGCAACATCGCGGAAATTGCACGTCGTATCCGACCGGAGGTCGAACAGATCCTTTACGAGAACGTCTCGGATGCCGCTGTCGCCATGGCGCTTCATCGCATCGCAAAAGATCTGCAGCGGCCGGTCTTCGGGACGCGTTTTTTGAAACAGTTGAGCGACATTACCGTGCGGTCGAACCTCGTCGAATACGTGTTTCCCAACACACCGGAGACCGCGCAGATGATCGAGACCGTCTCCGGGTTTTCAGGCAGAAAGCGCAGCGCGTTCTTTACATATTCGCGCGGCTTGCACGAGACACTGCTCGTCATCAGTGCGGAGTTCGATGAAGAGATCCGGACGGCATCGAAAGGATCAAAGCATGTGCACCGTACGGCCGGGCTTTCGGCGATCACACTGCGCTTACCGGAGGAGAGTCTTAATGTGCCCGGCGTGTACTATCCGATATTAAAAGCGCTCGCGCTCGAAGGCATCAGCTTTATCGAAGTCATGTCGGTCCGCACGGAATTGAGCATCATTTTCGAAGACGGGAATGTTGACCGCGCATTCTCAGTGATCAAGCGGATCACCGCCTAAGGTGTGGGCGCTTCCGCGCCGCGGTGGATGAACATATAGACATCTTCGAGGGCTTTCACCGCGTCGCCCGCGGCGATGTTGTTCTGGTGGTAGAGCCCGTTGGTGCAGTCGCCCGCAGCCCAGATGCGCGGGTGCGAGGTGCGCTGGCTTTTCGGATCGACGACGATCTGCCCGACCTGATTTTTCTCGAGCGCTGTGCCGATCCACTCCGTGTTCGGCAGGAGTCCGATCTCGACGAAGACGCCTTCGACCGGTAATTTCGTAACCTCACCTGTCTGGGGGTTCTTATAGGTGATGCCACTTACGAACTGTTCGCCATCGACGGAAACCATCTCCGCATTCGTGACGATGCGCATATTAGGCTTTGCTTTCGCCGAAGCCACGGTTATCTCGTCCGCACGGAAATTCTCGGTGCGATTGATGAGATACACGGTTTTGCAGTAGGCGAGAAGCTGCAATGCCGTCTCGAAGGCGGCGTTGCCGCCGCCGATCACCGCGACGTCCTTATCGGCAAAAAGCGGACCGTCGCAGGACGCGCAGTACGTGAGACCCTTTTGATCGAATTCCGCAGCGCCGGGTACTTCGAGCTTCCGACGGTTGGCGCCGGTCGTGACAAGCGCCGTTTTGCCCTCGACTTTTTCACCGTTCGAGAGTGTGATCATCACTTTATCGTCCGCAGGCTCGAGCGCGCTCGCGCGTACGCGGGGTTTGATCTCAAGGTATTCTCCCTTGTACGCTTCGACATGCTTCTTGAGGCTATCCGCGAGATCCGCACCGGAGATCGCGGGTGTGCCGATCCAATTCTGCACTTCGGATGAGATCGCGCTCTGGCCGCCCCAGTCCTCGAGGATCATAAGGGTCTTCAAGCGTTTGCGCGCGGCGTAGACCGCGGCGGAGGCGCCGGCAGGACCTCCGCCGATGATGAGAAGGTCGTACATAGTCGACGCATTCTACTACATGCGTTTCAATTGCCGAAACAAAAACGCCTGCGCGGAGCAGGCGTTACTTGCGGCGGAGGAATGAGGGGAGTCCGCCCCAGCTGTCTTCGTCGTCTTCGTCCATTGCTGACGCGGCTGCAGGTGCTTTCCCGGCGTCGGCAGCTGGCTTCGGCGTCTCAACTTTCGGCGTCTCTTTGGCTTCTTTCTTGAGGAAGAATTCTGAAGCGGCCGGGTCAACGATCTTCTTCGGAGCGGGATCCATGCGCGCCTCGGGTCGGCGCGAGGCCGGCGGCACGTCGGCGTCAGCCTTGCTCGGCGTGGGTACGCGCTGGCCGAACGGCTGCGCCGGGCGCGCGGGCGCCTCGGGGAAGCCGGTCGCGATGACGGTGATGCGGATAGCGCCTTTCTTGAGCGAGTCATCGGTAACGGCGCCGAAGATGACTTTGGCCTCCGGATCGATCGCTTCGGTGATGACATTCGCGGCTTCTTGCACCTCGAGCATCCCGAGATCTTCGCCGCCGGCGATAGAGAAAAGCACTCCCTTCGCGCCCGTGATCGAGACCTCGAGGAGCGGGGAGTTGATGGCCGCGCGCGCCGCATTCTCGGCGCGCTTGTCGCCGATCGCCGTGCCGATACCCATGAGGGCCGAGCCCGCGTTTTGCATGATCGCGCGTACGTCCGCGAAGTCGACATTGATGATGCCGGTCTGGGTGATGAGATCTGAGATGCCCTCGACAGCCTGCTTCAGGATGTCGTCGCACATCGCGAACGCGTTCTTGATGCCGGTCTCGCGCGAGACGATCGTGAGTAATTTGTCGTTCGGGATGATGATGAGCGCATCCACCGCTTTGCGAAGCTCTGCAAGACCTTGCTCGGCGAGGCGGAGGCGCTGCTGTCCTTCGAATGCGAAGGGGCGCGTCACGACGCCGACGGTGAGCGCACCGAGCTCGCGCGCGATCTTCGCAACGACCGGCGCCGCACCGGTACCGGTGCCGCCGCCCATGCCGCAGGTGATGAAGACCATGTCCGATCCCTTGATCGCATCCTGGATCTCTTCGCGGGTCTCTTCGGCCGCCTGCTTACCCATGTCGGGGTTCATGCCGGTGCCGAGACCGCGGGTGAGCGTCTTGCCGATATGGATCTTCTTCTTAGCCTTCGATTTATGGAGGTCCTGGGCATCGGTGTTGACCGCGATGAAGTCGACGCCCTCGAGGGAGGAGGCGACCATGTGGTTCACGGCGTTGCCGCCGGATCCGCCTACGCCGATGACGCGGATTCTTGCGAAAGATTCGACGTCGGTCTTGACCTGTCTCGACATAACGGTGCCATCATAGCACCAGAAACTATTACGCAAACTTGACTAAAAAAAATCGGATGTTGAAGTGCGCACACGCATTATTCCGGAATTCCTTACGGTAGCAGCGATCGGATACTTTGCTTGAATGAATCCCACGCGCCGGAGAAAACCTCGCCGAGCGAAGAGCTGCGAACGCTCGTATCCTCGGCATACGCCCAGCGACAGAGGCCGTACGCGACCGCCCAGGTCGCGTCGATCGAGGAGGATCGCGGCAAATAGCCGATCTGCGCGATCTGCGAGGGAAGCTTCAAGGTTAATCGCGCAATGTCGGACGCGGATGTCAAACCGGAGCCGCCGCCCGTGATTACGATGCCGGCGGGCAAGAGGCGCGCGCGGTCGATCGATTTCAAATGCGCATTGATGAGCGCGAACATATCCTTCAGGCGATTGGTCACGATCGTCTGGATGCGTTTCTGCGGCACCTCGGAGCCGGTCACGCCGCCCCGCTTCAGGCTCTCCGCCTCGTTCAAAGGTACCTGAAATGAAAGCGCGAGCGTGTTCGTGATGTCTGCAGAGCCCACAGGGAATACCTTTATGGAAACCGGGACATCGTTATCAAAGACAATAATAGAGAGCGTCTCGGAGCCGATGTTTGCAAGGACGACCCCCGCCGTTTTCTGCGCCTTGGTAAGTGTGACGAGCGAGGCGGCAAGGGGCGAAGCCATGACGCCCTCGACCTCGACGCCGGCGGCCTCGACCGCCTCGATCATGTCGTCGTAGTGCTGGGCGAGCATTGTAATGAGGAGGGTATCGACGCTGAGTTTTGTGCCTTGCAGGCCCCGCGGGCTGCCGAAGACCTTGACGCCGTCGACGCGGTACTCGAGCGGAATGGCGTGGATCACGGTGCGGTTGGTGAGCTTGCCCGAGGTGCGCTTTTCGCTCTCGACGATCGCGCGGTCCATTTCCTTTTCGGTGACGACGCCGCCGGAAGCAGTGAGCGACCATTCGCCCGTTGCCTTGATCTCATCGAGTCCCATACCGCCGAGCGCGATGCGGGCGCTTGTAACGCGGACT
>JAFAPB010000059.1 GCA_019247335.1 Candidatus Kaiserbacteria bacterium | reverse complement strand
TCGGCGGTCTGAAGCCCGGCGCTTACCGTTCGATCGAAGGAAAGGAGCTCGAGAAGTTCCTCGGAGCCCTGGGGATTAGAACAGGAGCGCAGAAATAATTCCTGCTGCGCCTAGTACGAGCCCGACGCCAGCGCCCAGAGTCGGTGCCTCTCGAAAGACCAACGCTGTCATGAACGGTTCGACAATGAGGATCGACCCGATCGAGATCACGACGATGATCCAAATATTTTTGAGATTCGCGTAGCCAAGCATGTAGCCGCCGACGAGCGCGACACCCGCAATGACTATCGCGAGAAACACGAGCGAATAGAATGCTCCGCCTTCGCTTATACTCACGACGCCGCGCTTCGACGCTATAAGCTCCACAGCGATCAAAAGCGCTTCGCCGAAGAAAATAAGCACAAGTGCCACCGCTTTGAGCATAGCTATCGTTGCGCCGCCTCCAATCGCTCCAGCGCGATAACGAACGCGGCCGTGCGGAGCGACACATTTAGATCCGTCGCGCGCTGCCAAACGTTATGCGATTGCTCGACGAGCAGCTTCTCAAGTTTTTCCAATACCTGGATCTCGCTCCAATGTTCGCTCGCACGGTTCTGCTCCCATTCGAAGGTCGAGACAACGACGCCGCCGGCATTCGCGAGAATGTCGGGGATGACCGGAATGCCGCGTCCGAAAAGGCTCTCATCCGCTTCCGGTGTGGTGGGGCCGTTCGCGAGTTCGAGCACAAGCTTCGCTTTGATCTTCGCCGCGTTATCCGAGGTGATCTGATTTTCGAGCGCCGCAGGGATCAGTATGTCGACTGGCAATTCAAGCAACTCCGCATTTGTAATTTGCTTCGCGCCTGGAAAACCTTTCAGAGAGCCGTTCTTCTTTTTATACGATTCGACTTCTTCGGGATCGAGGCCGCTCTCCTTATAGATGCCGCCTTTTGAATCCGACATCGCGACGACTTTGTATCCGTTTTCGGTGAAAATCGTCGCGGCATGTCCGCCGACATTCCCCATCCCTTGCACGGCTACGCTCGCGCCATCCTGGATGCCCGCTTGGTCCTTGAGTGTTGCAAAGACGTAATAGCCGCCGAGTCCGGTCGCCGGCGTGCGCCCCTCGGAGCCGCCGTATTCGATCGGCTTGCCGGTAAAGGTCGCGCGCGATGTATCGCCCGAGAGCTTTTCGTATTCGTCGCTCATCCACTCCATGATCTTCGGCGTCGTATTCACGTCCGGCGCAGGGACGTCCACCTCGGGTCCCAAATTGCGCCAAAGCGCCTGCACCCAACCGCGAGAAAGTTGCTCTAGTTCTCCCGGCGATAGTTTTTTCGGATCGACGGTCACGCCGCCTTTGCCGCCGCCCATCGCGATGCCGGCGACCGCCGTTTTCATCGTCATCCAAAAAGCGAGCGCTCGCACTTCGTTGATATCCGCCTGGGGATGGAAGCGGATGCCGCCTTTGTACGGTCCGCGTACATTATTGTGCTGCACGCGGTAGCCTTCGAAATATCTTGTCGAACCGTCGTCCATCCTGACCGGGATCGATACGAGGATCTCACGCTGCGGCTTGGAGAGCCCCTCAATAAGACTGTCGGGAAACTGTTTCGCTTTCGTCGCTTTGCTCAATTGCGAGAGCGCATTTTGAAATGGGTTGTTCATAGTTTCATGAGTATACTACTTTACTTAGGAAAGTATCAAGCGCTGCCTGTGCATGGCGCGTTTGTCGGTCCGTCAATTATTCCGTCTTCTGACCGTCGAAATGCTCTTCGTCTTTTTCTGCATCCGCTTTGGTCTTGTGAACGACCCCATCGAGGTGATTCGGCGGCGCGTAGACCGTGTAGAGCTTCATCGGCTTATCCGAAGACGTATTGATGATGTTGTGCCGCGTGCCGTGCGGAACGATGACCGCAAAGCCGGAGGAGATCGCTGATTCGACACCGTCGAGTACCGCCTTGCCCTCCCCTTCTTCGACGCGAATGAACTGATCGAGATGATGGACCTCCTCACCGATATCTTCATTGGGGCGCAGCGACATGACGACTAGCTGCATGTTTTTTGCAGTGTAGAGCACCTGCCTGAAATACTCATTGTCGATCGAAGCCTCTTCTATATTGCAGACGTATCCTTTCATAAGACTATTGTACTACTTTCTCGCTTTTGCGCGCTTATCCAGCACCCATTGCACCGACTTGCTAACCTTCTTATCTGTCCGGTGGATGCAGCCGATCCAGCAACACGGTCGGCGCATCCCCTCTTTGAGCTCGGAGACTACTCTCTTCACATGATCCTTTCTCGTCTCCTCGGTTTTGACCGAAATAGTCCAGCAGATCCACTCGTTGCGCGCGAGCGGCGTAATATCTTCCCAAGCCGCAAGCGCCTTTTTATCGGCAATGAGCGCTTTCTTCAAATCGGGCGGCAGCGTATGCGCCACGCCGCCAGCGATACTTCGTGCCATGTCGTTATTGTAACAAAGTCAGCTTTCTCGCCCGCGGCCATTTCTTTATCTCCGCTTCGCGCTTGAGTGCAGCGCCGCGATCGCCGGCCTTTTCGCTATAAAGTATTTTCTCTACGCCTCTCGATCTCGTATAGTGTCCGCCTATTCCCTTTTTATGCTCGCGTA
>JAFAPB010000001.1 GCA_019247335.1 Candidatus Kaiserbacteria bacterium | reverse complement strand
ATCCCAGGCGGCAAACGCGAAGCCGGCGAGGATGATGCGGCGGTTCTCATTCGCGAAATGCGGGAAGAGCTCGGCATTGAACTCGACCCCGCATCGCTCGTGCACTACGGTACTTTTGAAGCGCAGGCGCATGGGAAACCGGAAGGCACTATTGTGCGGATGACCTGCTACACCGGCTCGTATACGGGCGAGATGAAGCCGCAAGCGGAGGTCGAGCTCATGGATTGGTTCGATTATTCGAAGAGAGACATGGTCTCGCCGGTCGATCAATTGATCTTCGACGATCTCAAAGAAAAAGATTTAATTGATTGATATGGCAACTGACGTACTCGTCGTCGGCACGTATCCGCGCGAGCATGCGATCGCGTGGAAGCTGAAACAATCACCGAAGGTCGGCAAAGTCTATATCGCGCCGGGGAACGGCGGCACGGGTAATGTTGCGGAGAACGTGCCTATCGGCGTGTCCGAATACGAAAAGCTTGCCGCATTCGCAGTCGAAAAGAATATCGGTCTTACGGTGATCGGGCCCGAAAATCCGCTTGCCGGCGGCATCGTCGATATTTTTCAATCTAAAGGGCTCCGCATTTGGGGGCCGAACAAAGCGGCGGCGCAGATCGAAAGCTCGAAAGCGTTTTCGAAGAGCCTCATGCGCGACGCCGGCATCCCGACTGCGGAGTTTGACGTGTTCGACGATTATGAGAAAGCGCTTGCGTATGTGCACGGGAAAGGGGCGCCGATCGTCGTCAAAGCCGACGGGCTCGTCTTCGGCAAAGGAGCGTACGTATGCATGACGATGGACGAAGCGGAAACTGCCTTACGCGAAATAATGGTCGAGAACGTGTTAAAGACCGCGCCGAAAGTTGTTATCGAGGAATACCTCGACGGACCCGAGATCTCGATCCATGCCATCTGCGACGGCACAACATCGATCATATTTCCGACCTCGCAGGATCACAAAACGATCGGGGAGAACGACACCGGGAAAATGACCGGCGGCATGGGCGCTGTCGCGCCGATCTCATGGGTCACCGAGGAGCAATTACACGAAATCGATGAGCGTGTCGTTAAGCCTGTGATAGCGGAAATGAAAAAAAGAGGTACGCCGCTCGTCGGCATGCTTTTTCCCGGACTCAAAATGACCGCGAGAGGTCCGAAAGTTTTGGAATTCAATGCACGTTTCGGTTGCCCTGAGGCGGAAGTATATATGCGTCTGATGAAATCCGACGCGTTCGACCTTTTCAACGCATGCATCGACGGCACGCTGGCAAATTTCAACCTTGAATGGGAAGCAGGCTACGCCGCGACAGTCATGCTCGCATCGCAAGGTTATCCTGACGACTATAAAAAGGGTTTTCCGATCACCGGTATTGATGACGCGGAAAAAATTGAGAGCGTCGTAGTCTTCCACGCGGGCACAAAAAAAGACGGCGAACGCCTTGTAACGGACGGCGGGCGCGTTTTAAGTGTTTCAGCAACGGGAAAGACGCTCAAGGAGGCGCTTGACCGTTCGTACGAAGCGGTCGATAAGATTCAATTTGAAGGGAAGTACTACCGTCGAGACATTGGCGCGAAGGCGCTACAATAACGCTATGCATCTCACCCCTTTGGAGACCTTCGTCACACTCTCGACCGTACTTGAGCTCAATCCGCTCTTCCAGGCGGTCAAATGCATGAAGCTCAAGAGTGCCAAGGATATTTCGCCGATGACCTTCGGCACGATCCTCGCGATCGGCGCCCTCTGGCTCGTCTACGGGATTTCGATACACAATATTCCGCTTATCGTGGGCAACACCCTGAAGCTGATCTCCGCGACCGCGGTCATCATCGCGTACATAAAGTACCGAGGGCAGTAGCGCCGCCTGGTATACTTTTTGTATGCCTCCGCGCTCATTTGCCGCGGAGCGGCCGCGCGTCGCGCCCGCTCCCGTCGAGAAATTCAAATCTCCCGAGGAGGAGCTCGCGTATTTGCGCGCCCGCGTCGCGCAGAAGGAGCAGGAACTCGAGGTGAAGCCCAATCGCCTCGAGCAGGACCGCCTTGCGAAGCGGGAGATCGCTGCGTATGCGGACGTGCCGGCCGCGACCATCCTCCACGAGACGGTCATAATGCCGGAGCATGAGACGGTGCGGCACCTCCTCAAGCTCGAGCCCGAGATCCACGACAAGCAGCTCGACGGGTTGCTCGAGATCGTTTCGCAGCGCGGCATCAGAAACGCGCTCTCCGTCGCCGCGCGCATGAAAAATCCGCATCTCGAAGACGATTTCCATCGCGCGCTCATCCGCTACGTAGCGGAGGGCCTCCCCGACAAAGGATTGCCCGTGCCGGAGAAAGTAAGCCGCGCGCTCCACATGGTGCTCTTCGAGGTGCAGCCGCAGGCGCACGGCGAGAACACAAAAGAGCAAGGACAGCAGAAGCTCGAGCAGCTGCTCTCATCCTCGGAGCAGCTTTATTCCGGCCTCATGGCGCTCATCGATCCGCATGAAGGTTTTTCGCTTGAGATCGCAGTGCCCGAAGGAACGGAACAGGCGGCGCTCTATCTCTCGGTGCCGCGCGCGAAGCAGGCGCTTGCCGAGCGCTTGATATCGTCGGTTTTTCCGAATGCGCGCATCTCCGAACAGCGCGGTGATTACAACATCTTCAATTACGACGGCGCGCATGCGGCCGCCTACGCCGAACTCGCGCACCATCCGGCGTACCCGCTGAAAACGCCGGACATGTTCGAGCACGATCCCATGAACGTGCTCCTTGCCGCTTTTTCTAAGATCGCGAAGCACGGCGAAGGCGCCGCACTGCAGATCACGGTGGGGACGGAAGGCGACCGCTACAACAACCACTACAAGAAGATATTGCGGCACATCGAGCGCGGACAGCACGTGGAAAAAGCGGTGAAGGTGGCAGAGACCGCTTTCGGCGAGGCGTTGCATGACACGGCAAAGATGATCTTTATGCCGGGCGCGTACGAGCGCGACATCGAGCGCGAGCGCAGCGTCCGCACGACCGATCAGGTGGCGACCGAGGTCATGACGCGCAAAGTGAAATCGCGCATCGCGCCGGTCTCGATCCGGCTCGTCGCGTCCGCGCCCGATCAAGCGCGCGCCAACGACCTCCTCTCGAACCTGATCGCGCCATTCAGCCAGTACGATGATCCGCGCGGCAATCAGCTCAAATTCAAGGAAGTGGGCAACTGGAGGCTGCAGAATTTCCTGCGCGATTTCACGTATCGCGAATTCGAGCCGTCGATCGCAATACCGCTCTCGCTCGCGGAAGTGACCTCGATCTTCCATTTCACTGCCGAGCGCGTCACCACATCGCGAGAGCTCAAAAAATCCTACGCGAAACAGGCGCCCGCGCCCGTCGAAGTGGGAAGCGAAGGCATCACGATCGGCATCAACCGCTATGGTGGACAGGAGACACCGGTCCATTACGCGCCGCCGGATCGCCTGCGCCACACGTACGTGATCGGACAGACCGGTACCGGT
>JAFAPB010000032.1 GCA_019247335.1 Candidatus Kaiserbacteria bacterium | reverse complement strand
GATCTCGAATTGATGCGCGAAATAGAGCTTGATGACGCGCGACTCGCCGGAAATGTTCTTGATCGAAAGGCGACGCACGAAGACGGGTTCTTCGTTATAGATAAGATCCGTCGAAACGATCTCGACGCCGAGCTCGTCATTGACCGCGACGACGCGGCTCGCGAGCGCGCTGTCTTCGCACGCGACCGTGATGCGCCATCCGGGCTCGGAGAACCACGAGATCTTTCCGTTCACCCAGACGCCGATCCGGTGGATGTAGTGCCCGCGGACATGATCTTCGAGCCCCACATAGGGATAGTAGATGTCGCGCACGAGCGCATGCTCATCGAGCGCGACGCAGAGCTGTCCGTTGGAAAGAACAATTGAGCGCATATTGTCAGCGCTTTTTAGCGAGGCGCAGTCGGAGGTCGGAAAGCGCGTTCATATACGAAATATAGGCGTCGTACGGCGATTCGTACGGCGAGAAATACGCGTGCACGTCGCCGTCGGAGAACCATTTCGTGCACATATAGTAGAAGTGGTCCGAGGTCTGGAGCTTTCGCCAGTCTTCCAAAAGCCGGCCATCGTTCGCGAGCGCGACCTCATCTTCGAGCGAGTAGACCGCTTCAATAGCCGCTTTTTGCATCGGGTTCCCGGTCCAGGCGGTCAAATCGCGATCCGTATCAGCCCAGGTGACCGTATGCGGCATATCGATCTCGTCCCGCGCATCGTATGATGCGATGACTTCCGACGGCGTCTTGAAGTCGAGCCCCTCGTTCCGACCGAGCTCTTCCGGCAATTTTTCGAGAAACGCGAAGATGCCGGTCTCTTCCCACTGATGCTCGCCGAATGTTTCGTAATCCATGAAGAGATTTACGGTGTCGCCTTCCGAGGCCCCGAGCCACTGCCCGTATTTTTCCGCCGTAAGCGGCCACTCTGACCAGTCGCGCGACGAAAAGCGAAACGCGATATCGTCGGAGAGGCGGTAATTCTTGAGAAGCAGCTTCACGTTCTGCGCGCTGGCGGGCCGATAGACGTAGTTCGGTGAGCGCCAACCGAGGATCGGGTCCCAGCCTTCCGCGAGAATCCCCGTGTATCCGTTTTTGTCCGCCCAGTGCGCGAGATCGTTCCGGTATGAAAGCTCGGTATTGCGAAACACACGCGGCCAGACGCCGAATAGTCGCCGCATGAGCTCGCGGTGCTTTCCCACCTGCCGCTCGAATTCAGCGGCTGAATAGAAGAACGAGAGCGAGTGGTAGTAGGTCTCGGCGAGCAGCTCCGCGCGGCCGGTGTCGACGACGCGCTTGAAGAGTTCAAGCGCTTCCGGGGCGTACCGCTCGATCTGCTCAAGCGCTACGCCCGAGAATGAGAACGAAACTTTAAAATTCGGATGCCGCTCGAGGAGCGAGAGCAGCAGGCGCGTCGCCGGAATATAGGACTTGGCTGCGACTTTTTCGACGATGCGACGGTTGTTGAGATCGCTTTCAGAGCGATCGTTGAAATACTCCGGATCGTTCCCGATATCGAAGACGCGATATTTCTTTACACGATAGGGCTGATGGACTTGAAAATAGAAACAGACCGATTTCATATCGCGCTTTTCACTATTGTACACCGTAAATGCGCGGCAATTTCCTAATGCACGAGCTCGCGCACGATGCCGTCGACTTTGATCGCGGCGGCGGCCCAGGTGAGGCGCTCGGCCTCCCCCGCGCCGTGATGTGAGAGCGTTTCTCGCAGGGCCGGATGCCCGACGACCGACATGATCTTGTTTGCCATCTCATCGACATCCCAAAAATCGGCTTTGAGCGCATGTTTTACCACCTCGGAGACACCTGATTGCTTCGAAATGAGGACCGGCGTGCCTAGTTTCATGGCTTCGAGCGGCGTAATGCCAAAAGGCTCCGAGACCGAGGGCATGACGAAAAGATCTGCCGCCATATACATCTCGTAGCGGTCGGTGCCGGTCAGAAATCCGGTGAATATGACGTTGCCGGAAATCCCGAGCTGCGCGGAAAGCTCGAGCATGCGATCGTCCATATCCCCCGAGCCGGACATCACGAACATGACGCGCGGGTTTTTCTCGAGCACGCGCTTCGCGGCGCGGAGAAAATAGTCGGGTCCTTTCTGCAGCGTGATCCGTCCGAGAAAGAGCACGATCTTATAGCCGGCGTCTTTCAGGGACCGCATGCGGCGCGTGCTCGAGCCCGTCGGCACGGTTGACTCGTCGATGCCGTTATACACGACGCGCACTTTGCGCTCCGGTATCCCATAACCTTCGACGATGATCTGCTTCGTTAATTCGGAGACCGCGATCACGCAATCGGCCGCCTCCATCCCCTCGCGTTCGATCGCGTAGACGTGCGGGTTGACGCCTGCGGGCCCGCCGCAGCGGTCGAACTCCGTCGCGTGCACATGGGCAATGAACGGTTTTCCGGTCTTCCGTTTCGCTTCAATGCCGGCGCCGAACGAGAGCCAATCGTGCGCGTAAATAATGTCAAAATCCTCACGCTCCACGATAGCGAGCGACGCGGCGCGGTAGCGCTCGACCTCGGCGAAGAGGTCCGCGCCGTAGATTTCTCCGCTTC
>JAFAPB010000088.1 GCA_019247335.1 Candidatus Kaiserbacteria bacterium | reverse complement strand
CAGCCGCATATGACGGTGATCTCGCCGTGCGATAGCGAAGAGGCGCGCAAAGCCACGACCGCGGCCGCGCAGCTCGCGGGGCCGGTATATCTGCGCTTCGGCCGCGAGAAAACGCCGGTGATGACGACGGGCGAGAGCCCATTTGTGATAGGGAAGGCGAACACGATATGGAAACACGACGCGCCGGCAGTAGCCATCTTCGCGACGGGGCCGCTTTTGCACAATGCGCTTTTGGCGGCGAAGCACCTCGAAGGCGACGGCGCCGCCGTGACGGTCACGAATATTCATACGATCAAGCCGCTCGATAGTGAAAGTGTAGTCGCACTCGCGCGGGCCTCCGGCGCGGTCGTCACGGTTGAAGAGCATCAAGTACACGGGGGATTAGGAAGCGCGATCGCCGAGTGCCTCGCGGCAAATTTCCCGGTGCCGATCGAATTCATCGGCGTGCAGGATATCTTCGGGCAATCGGGCGAGCCGAAAGAATTGATCGAACATTACCAGATGGGCGTCTCGCATATCGCCGACGCGGTCAAGAAAGTCATTTCTAGAAAAAAGTAGCGGCTCGATGCACGGGGCATCGAGCCTGAATCTTGTGGGCCTTAGCCCATTGCCGCATGGAGCAGCTTGATCGGGAAGTGGAGGTACGGGATGTACTCCATCTTATGACCGGCCGCGACGTACGCGAAGGTCAGCATGTTGTATCCGATCAGAAGCGCCGTAGAGACGGCAACTGCTTTTGCAGCGAACTGTAACGCGGTACGCATACTCGTGTCCCCTTGGTTGGTGGATTTTTCCGAGTAGCGCCTGGCTCTGGATGAGCCTCCCTGTATATAAAGATACCATAAAACAGCGGTTTGTCAATGACTAAACGGTGGCTTACATACAGCCCCGTTTTCACATTGACACATAGTATATCTGTGGTATAATTGAGGTTGTGTCATAAAGGTTCAACGGCTGGAGGTACAAAGCTAATGCCTGAGACATCTGACGCTACCGACCACGGCGCGCTCGCTCAAAAGCTCGCGGGCCGGAAGAAGGTCGAGTGGCTGCCGATCATCAACTGGGTCTTCGTGAACTTCTGCGCGCTGGTCAAGTTCCTGCTCGTGGATGTCGGCATCGGCCTCCTGCGCGCTCTGCAGTGGCCGATCACCGCGCTCATCCTCGTCTTCGCGATTCCGGCGTCGATCGGCTATCAGTGGAGCGGACGCTTCAACATGCCGATCCTCGATCGGATCGTGCCGCAAGCACCGGGCACGGCCAATCAAGCGCCTGCTCAGCCGATGACGCCGAAGCAGCAGGTGGACGTGTCCAACCTGCGGTATCTCGCGGCGATCATCGCGCACGATATGGGCGACACCAACGATCGCAAGGCGATGATCCTGACGGGGCTGGCCGCAAAGCGCATCTCGGAAGGTCTCAAGAAGAGCTACCGGGCGGTGTTCGAAGGCTACCTCGAGCAGGTGCCGCCTGGCAAGGAGTCGACAATCCGTGTCTTCTACCGACGACTTGCCGTCGTCGAAGGGGAAACGGACCCGGCGGCACTCGCGGTCGCATCGGAGATCGCAGAGCAGATCCTCGGCGACACCGTGGGCAAGCTCTTGGAAGCCCTCGAGCCGAGCCAGCGCTGCGTCACGACCGTGAAGCAGGTGCGGCGTGCCGATCCGGCCTCGGAACAGGACCGGCAAACGATCGACACCGCACGGCAGGTCTACCAACTGCCGAACGGCGCGTCCTTCGTCTGCCTGCCGCTTCCGTAGCAGCGCGAACCGCAGCTCTTCTTCAACAACGCTCCCGGCAGGGTCACTCCTGCCGGGCGCTTCTTTTATCAAGATGTCATCTTGATAATTTCTTCATAATCAGCGGAGCATGACTTTTGCGAGAAAATCCGAGATGTCGCGCACGACTTCTTCTTTGCCGACGCCGTAAAAAATGCCGTGGCGGCGATGCTCGAGGACGATGCTTTTATTCTCGGGATTGCCGCCGCTTTTTTTGAGCATGATGCTGCCGCTCGATGAATACGTAAGCTGGTCGTTGCGCGTGTGGATCGTTAGGATGGGCATTTTGAGCGAGGGCAGAATGAGCCGCATCGCGCGGATGCCGCGCTTCAGATATCCGAGCGCACGGCCCGGCATCGCCGGATAATAAAACAGCCCTTTGCGCGCCTCGCGTTCTTCTTCCGACATTTTTTTGCGCCACTCGGTGCGCATGCGCATCACGAGCTCCATGCCCGGAATAAAGATCGGCCATTTGAGGCGATACGGGGTGACGGCAAGCACGAGTGCTTTCAATTTGATCTCTTCCGCAGCGAGCGCCGCAATATAACCGCCGAAGCTGTGTCCGATGATGGCCAGGGGCTTTCCGGCCGCTGCCATCTCGCGCGCCTTTTGCATGCCGTAGTCTATCAGTTGCTTATACGAAGTACGCTCGAGGTCGGCGAGCGTGGTGCCGTGTCCAGGCAGAAGCGGCACGGAGACGTATGCGGAGAGGCGTTGGGCAAGATCATGCGCCAGCTCGCGAAATTCGTCGGGGCTGCCGGTGTAGCCGTGAATGATGAGGACGCGGCGGGGAGAGTCGGGAGAACCGACTGTAAATGGAGCGCTGCTTGACGGTTCAGATCGGGGTGGCATGGAAATCCGCGGGTTTTTTAGAATACCACTCTTCGATCTGTTCAGCCGTAAGCAAACCCTTCTGCGCGCCGATCTCCTGGACGACATTCATCGAATTGATGTGGCCGCGCAGGAGCGACTCTTCGAGCGAGAGGCCTTTCACCAGATACGCGACGGTAGTCGAAGCGGAGGCGTCGCCCGCACCCGTGCGCTCGAGCGGCGGCTTCGGGTCCGGGTACATCGGCGCGTGCCACATGCGACCGCCCTCCTCGCGCGCGTATGATCCGCCGCGACCGTCGGTGATGACGACGATCTTGGGGCCGAGCGCGTGCACGCCTTCGAGCAGCGCCTTCACGTCATGATCCTGCGTCTTCAATATTGTTTGCGCCTCTTCTTTATTGCAGAAGAAAATTTCAGTGCGTGCGTAGAGATCGTGCAATGCTTCGACGCCGAGCTTGATCTGGAAGGTTCCCGGCTGGAAGGCGAGGCGCACCGCAGGGTTCTCGGCGACGTATTTTGCGATCTCCTGGTGATATGGCAGCGTGTGATCCGCAAGCGATGAGAGATAGATCCATTTCGGCGGGGTGGGAAGCTGCGGCATCGTATACGCAAAGTCTTCATGCTTCACGAGGATCGTGCGCTCGCTTTCGTACCAGAGCACGTAGTGATAATTCGTGAGTTTCCCTTCCTCGACGACGACGAGCGAGGTGTCGACGCCGTTTTGTTTCAGCGCATCAACGCAGACGTTGCCGCGATCGTCAGCTCCCACATGCACGCGCAGCCCCGCGGAGAGGCCGAGCCGCGCGCAGGCGACCGCGGCGTTGGCGCTGTT
Source organism: Candidatus Kaiserbacteria bacterium (assembly GCA_019247335.1). Taxonomy (GTDB): domain Bacteria; phylum Patescibacteriota; class Minisyncoccia; order Phycocordibacterales; family UBA2100; genus UBA10103. Next base: position 95 of record JAFAPB010000088.1, on the reverse strand, counting down.
GCCGACGCCGGGCACGAGCACGTTGAATTCGAAGGGGACTTTGTCGCCGAAACGCACGCAGAGCATGCAGTGCTCGTTGTTGATGTCGCAATTCG
>JAFAPB010000086.1 GCA_019247335.1 Candidatus Kaiserbacteria bacterium | reverse complement strand
TCTGGCAGATGATTCCGGGATTCACCGGCGTCGACCCGATCATCACGGCGGGCCCCGCGGAATATCTCATGCTCATCGCTGGATTTCTCCTGAATTTGTTCTACATGATCTCGATCTTCAATCTGGGATTTCTCTTCGATCTCATGGCCGACAAGGGCGTGCGCTCGAGCGGATTCTACGGTGTGATCCGCCACCCGAATTACACGCTTGAGTCGATGATGTTCTTCGTGACCGAGCTCGTGGGGCTCACAGCCGGCATCCAGTGGCTCGCGCTCTCGACGTATTTCTTCCTCTACTGGATCCGCTCGGAGCGCGAAGATAACTTTATGGAGTATTCGAATCCCGAGTATTCCGAATACCAAAAAGCGACGCCCTATAAATTTATTCCGGGCATCTACTAAAGACGGTGTCCCGGGCTTTCGTCCGGGACGACGCAGATTGCTCGATCACTCAGATGCGATCGGTCGGCGCGCAGATCTTTGCTTGTGCTTCGCGGATGCGGTCCAGATCGGCGTCGCTCATGGCGACAACCGTGTGGTTCATCTTCGACGCGTTGCCCGCGTGACTTGCGGCATGCTGGGACGTCGCGCTCGGCGACGAGGCAGCGGGAGCTTGGTGTTGACGGTCGGCCGTCATGGGCGCCTCCTTGCGTGCGGATGCACGCGGCCTACTCCTATAAGCAAACCGTTCTTACGCGATACGGTCAACGCCGCGAGGTGCATTACTTGATGCGGCGAAACTCGAGCGTATTGCCGCGATCGAGGTAGCTCAACTGCAGATCGCTATCGTCGATATGCAGCAGGCTGAAGAATAAGACTTCATTGGGATCGGTCATCTTGAGATAGGTCGCACCTGGCTCGAGCGCATCATGTAGTCCCGGATCGGGATTCCCGCTCGTAAAGAGATTCCACGTGCCGACCGTGGCTGCGCTCGCATCGCCCGCGTAGCTATCCGTGAAGCTGCCGTCAGCTTTGAACTCGCGCGTGAATTTCGAATCCTCGGTCGATTGCCACGTGCCTTCAAGGAGTGACGAGGTCGCGACGGTCGTTTCTGTGGCCGTGGTCGGCTGCGTGTTGGTCACGATATGTTTCGGCGCGAGGAAATAGACGCCGCCGGCAATGATGATAAGCGCGATCGCGAGTAAAAGGAGTTTTTTCATACTTATTTTTCTTCGAGGTCGAGACAGACGGAATTAATGGCCGACGCCTGCTGGCTTACGGCACTTCCTCGCTCGACGCTCGGTCGCAGTATTACTTTTGTTCCAAATCGAGACATACGGAATTTATGCAATATCTTTTGCCCGTTTGAGTCGGGCCGTCGTCGAAGACGTGCCCCAAGTGCGAGCCGCAGCGCGCGCACGTGATCTCGGTGCGAACCATGCCGTGCGAATTATCGACGTGCGTCTCGACCGCGCCCGGAAGCGCCTGATCGAAAGACGGCCAGCCCGTGCCGGAATCGAATTTGGCGTCCGACGAGAAAAGCGGATTGCCGCAGGCTTTGCACTCATACGTGCCGTCGGCTTTCTCATGCACATATTCTCCCGAAAACGGCGCTTCGGTCCCGCGCTCGCGCAGGATCGCGTACTCCTCCGGGGTGAGGCGCTCTTTCCAGGCCTCTTCATTCTCTGCCATGGGCTTTTTCGTCATGCGTTGAGTATAGCAAAAAGGAGAAGCGCGGCCGACTTGCGCGACCGCGCTCCGTTAATGCGAACTGGATCAGACCATCTTCTGCGCGATGAACAGCAGCTTAATGCCGCCTTCGGCAGCGATCTTCATCGCCGGTACGATGCCGATCTCGAAGCCGAAACGCACGCAGATACCGCGCCGATCGACGACCGGCATCATCTCGCGTTTCATCCGAAGACTGATTGCGGAGCCGACCTCAATAGATCGGTGGAATTCGCAGTCGATGCCCTTATTGATCACCGTGTAGCCGTTCACCACACGAAGCAGGTTCGTGCTGGTGAGGCGCGGCATCAGCGCAAGCGTGAAGAGCCCCGGGTTGACCGGGACGAAGTCCTTGGCGCGTTTGTGCAGCGGGTTATCGTCGCCCGTCAGGGCCGTAAAGATGTCGACCTGCGTTTGATCGATCTGTACATACGGCCCCCATGCGGCGCCTTGTGCGACGAATGATTGCAATGCGGCGTCAAGCGTCGCGGGAACCGCGAGGGTTCGCGTCTGCTCGTTCATGGTTTTCCTCCCGATCTTGAACGTCAGGCCTGAATGGCTGCGACCACAATAACAACGATCCTACTCCAGTCAAAGCTAGCGGCGCGATTTGATGCGCTCCGTTTCATTAAGAAATTGTTTGCGGAGGCGCACCGAGGTCGGCGTAATCTCCAGAAACTCATCTTCCGCCATGACCTCGAGTCCGCGCTCGATCGTGAGCTCAAACGGCGGCACGAGATTGATCGCCTCGTCGGATGATTTCGAACGCATGTTCGTGAGCTGCTTGCCCTTGGTCGGATTCACCGTCATCTCCTCGCCTTTCGAGGTATTGCCGATCACCATGCCTTCGTAGACTTCGACGCCGGGGCCGATGTAGATCACGCCGCGCTCCTGCAAGTTCCAAAGTGCGAAGCCGAGCGCCTTGCCGGAAATCATCGAGATCATCGAGCCGACCTGGCGGCGCTTGATCTCGCCCGCGTACGGCTTAAAGCCAATGACTCGCGAGGAGAGGATGCCTTCGCCCTTAGTGTCGAGCACGAACTGCGAGCGATAGCCAAGCAGGCCGCGCGTGGGTCCCTCAAAAATGAGGCGCACCTGATTTTCGTGCACCTTGAGATCTTTCATCACGAACTTGCGGACGCCCAGGCGCTCGATGATCGCGCCCTGGTAGACCTGTGGCGTGTCCACGATGACTTCCTCATACGGTTCGTTCTTCTCGCCACTTTCCTCGTGGAAGATGACCTGCGGCTGCGAGACCTGGAGTTCATATCCTTCGCGGCGCATGTTCTCGAGCAAAATTGCGATATGCAATTCGCCGCGACCGGAGACTTTGAAAATCTCGCCTGCGGCGAATTCGACCTTGAGTCCCACGTTGATCTCAAGCTCGCGCTCGAGGCGATCTCGGATCTGGCGCGAAGTGACGAACTTCCCTTCGCGACCCGCAAAGGGAGAATTGTTGACGAGAAAATTCACCGTGATCGTCGGCTCGTCGATCGCGATCGCCGGAAGCGGCTCCGCATCTTTGTCGGTCGTCACGGTTTCGCCGATGAAAATGTCGGAGAGCCCCGCGATGAGCGCGATATCGCCGGCGACGATCTCGGTCGCTTCGGTCTTCTGCAGACCCTTGAAGGTATACATCTTCGTGATCTTGCCGTTGCGCATCTCACCGTTGGGTTTTTTGACGAACACGGCATCGCCCGTTTTGAGCGTGCCTTCGTAGATGCGCGCGATCGCGAGGCGTCCGAGGAAGTTGTCGTAGCCGAGGTTAAACGGCTGAAGCCGCACGGCTTTTCCTGCCGCTTCCAGTGTCGAGGCGGGCGGCACGTGCGTGAGAATAGTTTCCAAAAGCGGCGTGAGATCGGTCGATTCGTCGGTGAGCTTCAGCTTCGCGATTCCCTGACGGCCGATCGCGTAGACGATCGGGAAATTCGCCTGGTCATCGGACGCGCCGAGTTCGAGAAAAAGCTCGAGCACCTGCTCTTCCGTGCGAGCCGGGTCCGCCGCGGGCTTGTCGATCTTGTTGATGACGACGATGGGCTTCAGTCCGAGCTCGAGCGACTTTTTGAGCACGAATCGCGTCTGCGGCATGGGCCCCTCCTGCGCGTCGACGACGAGCAAGACCGAATCGATAGAGCGAAGCACGCGCTCGACCTCCGAGCCGAAATCAGCGTGACCGGGAGTGTCGACGATATTGATCTTCGTATCTTTGTAGGTCACCGACGCATTTTTCGAATAGATCGTGATGCCGCGCTCGCGCTCAAGCGCGTTGGAGTCCATCGAGACGCCCTCTTCAGCCGCACCCGTCTGCCGCAAAAGCGCATCGGTAAGCGTCGTCTTACCGTGGTCGACGTGGGCGATGATTGCGATATTTCGGATCTCCATATGCGTTAAAAGAAAATGCCCCGAAAGAGGCGTTTCGTTAACAATACAAAAATAGTTGACCCGCTGCAAGCAGCGGGTCCTCGCGCGCACATTGCGCATTCATTCGTAGCGCGTTTCGTCGATAGCGCCGTCGGAGAGGCGCACACGCTCGATCTTCCGCAGCGTGAAGATCGCACCCTGCTTCACTCCGCTGGCGCAGAACTTCTTGTCGGTGAGCTTGATGATCTCGCCGGAGTCAAGCTTGAGGGATGCCGTACAGCCCGCCGCAGCGAGCATGCCGCCGGCCACCGCGCCTCCCTCTTCGGCGAGGAGGTACCCGACAATGGCACCGCGCGCACTGAAACCCTCGTTGGTGGATTCGATGAGTGTCGCACGCGCCTCGGTTGTACGAATCTGAAACGCAGGCGGCAGCGAGCACGCACCGACGAGAAGGCAGAACGTAATAGTCCCGATTCTCATGGGGAAAAGCCTCTAGGTTGTTGCTCCCTAGAGTATAGCACTTATTTAGCAAAATGTCAAATCAATAGCCCGCCGGGAAGTCAAATTTCGTGGGGATCGTTTTCGGCATCTCCGTGCTCGTGCCGTAGACGATCGCGATCTCTTCGTACTTCGTGAGTTCGATCGCACGCGGATCGCCCTGATAGAGCTTTCCGTCGACATACACGCGCAGCGAATCCTTGGCGTCGGCACAGTAGCCACCGATGCAGGTCGAGTTGAATCGAAGTCCCCAGACATCGAAGAACTGTCCGAGATAGAACTTTGCGGGTACGGGCGATTCCACGTGGATGATGCCGGTCGTGTCGTGCACGTGAATCGGCGAATAGAAGCTCGAAATGCCGATCCCCCCTGGAATCGTCACCGGCTGGCCATGAATGATGATGTCGAGGTGCTGGTGGATGTGAAGCACGGTCCCTTCCATCGAGAGCTTCGGGAATTTCATCGCGTCCATGCGCGCCGAGAGCTGGTCGAGATTGTTCGCCCACGGAGCGTTGCCTGTCATGAGACCGGGAAGTGTGGATTGATCGGAGAGCAGCGCGCCGATCGTCTCGTTGGACGACGACGCGACCGGGTGCGAGATGCGCCACGCGAGAAAGCCGCCAAGCGCCACGACGACGATGGCCACGAAGGCGATCCAAAAGGTCTTTTCCCCGCTGGTCATGCGATTAGTACTACCGTAAAGCCGTAAGAATTACAACTGCGCGTCGATCGCCGATTTGAACTGCGAGTAATCGACGGCGCCCGGGATCAAGGTCTTTCCGGTGATGAAGCCCGGCGTGCCCTGAATGCCGAAGTTCGCGCCCTCGGTCTTGTCCGCATTGGCGGCAGCGTCGTACGCGGCTTTGTTGG
>JAFAPB010000087.1 GCA_019247335.1 Candidatus Kaiserbacteria bacterium | reverse complement strand
CGTATGTTTCCTCTGGGGGTAGAGCACTGGAAGGTCCCGACAGGTCGAAAGACCGCAGGACCTATCAAACTCCGAATACCAGAGGCCAGAGTACGGCAGTTAGACGATGGGGGCGAAGCTCCATTCGTCAAAAGGGAAACAGCCCAGACCGTCATCTAAGGTCCCTAAATCCATACTAAGTGCAAGCAAGGAGGTGGAATTTCTCAGACAGTCAGGATGTTGGCTTAGAAGCAGCCACCATTCAAAGAAAGCGTAACAGCTCACTGACTTAGAGGTTCTGCGCCACAAATGATCGGGGCTAAGTATGGTACCGAAGATACGGATTCGAGATGTCTTCGGACATTCTCGAGTGGTAGGAGAGCGTTCTGTCTGCGCTGAAGCCAAAGAGGTGACTCATGGTGGAGCGGGCGGAAGTGAAAATGTTGGCACGAGTAACCGCAATGCGGGTGAGATTCCCGCACGCCGAAAGAACAAGGTTTCCTTCGCAATGAAGATCAACGAAGGGTTAGTCGGTCCTAAGCCGATGGCGACAGCCGGAGGCGATGGACACACGGTTAATATTCCGTGACCTGCATGTAGTGCGATGGAGTGACGGAGTGCTGTACTCCGGGCCCCTTATTGGATTGGGGTTTGCGCGGCGATTGTGATCCGTAGGTAAATCCGCGGGTCAAACGAGAGTCGTACAGGAATGTGGAGTCTTCGGACGAAGCAGACCCGGAAGAGCGCGCTTCCAAGAAAAGCTTCTAAGCTTCAACTATATGCAGACCGTACCGCAAACCGACACAGGTGTTCAGGGCGAGTAGCCCAAGGCGAACGAGTGAGAGATCCCCAAGGAACTCGGCAAAAAAGCGACCGTACGTTCGCAATAAGGTCCGCCCACGGGACAAAGAATCTGAACTTCAGCGAGCGCGAATGCATCTCGTATTCACGTTCCGCATTGAAACGGTTCGGATTTTCTGTCCCGTGGGCCGCAGATAATTATTCCCAGGCGACTGTTTACCAAAAACACAGCTCCCTGCAAACTCGCAAGAGGAAGTATAGGGGGTGATGCCTGACCAATGCCGGAAGGTCAAGTGCGGTCGGTGTATGCATTTATGTATATGCTGGCGCTGCATAAGCCCCGGTCAATGTCGGCGATAACTATAATCGTCCTAAGGTAGCGAAATTCCTTGTCTGGTAAGTTCAGACGCGCACGAATGGTATAACGACTTGGGAACTGTCTCGGGGATTTGCTCGGTGAAAATACAAGGGCGGTGAAGATGCCGCCTTCCTGCAGCTAGACGAAAAGACCCCAGAAGCTTTACTGCAATTTGGTATTGGGATTACGGGCGTTCTGCGTAGCGTAAGTGGGAGGCTTCGAAGCACGGGTTTCGGCTCGTGTGGAGCCGTCAATGCAACACCACTCTTAACGACTGTAGTTTCTAACCTCTCATGAGAAACATGAGAGAGACAGTACCTGATGGGCAGTTTCGGTGGGGCGCTGTCCTCCTAAAAAGTAACGGAGGAGCCTATTATGGTCAGCTAGGCGCGAATGGAAACCGTGCCGATAGTGCATTGGCATAAGCTGGCTTGACTGCGAGTCGTACGTGACAAGCAGGCGCGAAAGCGGAGCAAAGTGAACCGACGGATCGCATTAGATGCGTCCGAAGATTAACGGATAAAAGTTACTCTGGGGATAACAGGCTGGTTTCGCCTAAGAGTCCAAATCGACGGCGAAGTTCGGCACCTCGATGTCGGCTCATCTCATCCCGGGGCTGGAGAAGGTCCCAAAGGTATGGCTGTTCGCCATTTAAAGAGGTACGTGAGCTGGGTTCAAACCGTCGTGAGACAGGTTGGTCTTAATCTGCTGCAGGCGTTGATTCTTGAGGAGATTCGTTTCTAGTACGAGAGGACCGAAATGAACGAACCTCTGGTCTGGGGGCTGTTCCGCCAGGAGCACCGCCCCGTAGCTATGTTCGGATCGGATAACCGCTGAAAGCATCTAAGCGGGAAACCAACTCCAAGATAAGGAATCGTTTGAGGGCCGTGGGAGATGACCACGTTGATAGGCGCCAGGTGGAAGCGCAGCAATGCGTGTAGCCGAGGCGTACTAATTCCCCGACAGAACTCTCGAAAGGAATTGTGGGAGTCGCGTCGCTTTCTCTTTGATCGATGTCGTATTTCGTTGTGACGAGGTTATGAGCTTCGTTCTGGTGCTTTGTCGGAGGGGTCACACCCGTTCTCATTCCGAACACGGCAGTTAAGCCCTCCTGAGGCGATGGTAGTCGTAAGGCGAGAGTAGCTCGGCGCCAGAACGAAGCTCATAACGCGAACAGCCCGGTCGAAAAACCGGGCTGTTCGTTTGGTAGACTTTGCATATGAACCTGGAAGGGAAGCGGCGCAAAAAGACGATTGAAAAAGTGGCGCGCGTCGCGCTCCTCGCAAGCATGCTCAACGCCGCGGCTGCCGACGGCCACCCGGCCGGCATGAACAACACGCTGCGCAATCTCGAGGGACCGAAGATTGCTGAAATAGAAAAACCGGCCGCAAAAGACAAGCCGACCGAAGACGCGTAAAAAGAAAACGCCGCGGCATGAACCGCGGCGTTCCCAAACAAGTGCAGAGCTGTCAGGCGGCTTCGTCCTGCACGCCGATGAGGCTGCTCGCCCAGTAAGAGCCGTCGCCCTGGCGCTGGATCTGATCCCGCGGGTTCGCCTTGGCGAGCTCGATCATGTTGATGAGGAAGCGCGCCATGATGCGATCGTACCCGCCGCGATATTCGCGAAACCTCGGATCGTCGGGATCGTTCGTGCGGAAGTAATGCTCCTTCGTCACCTCGAGGATGACGCCGAATTCGATCGAGTCATGCATCCGCTCATCGCACATACACCAGTCGCTGAAGTGACCGATCAGATAGATCGTCGCTTCCGAATCCGCATCCGAACACGAGCGGCGCCGTGGCTTCCATGTCGCCTTGCGTCCAAGCACGGTACGTGCGTACCGGCCCGGTAGGGTGCGGAAGATCGGCCGCGCCATCACGAGGTGGTAATGATGTCCGCCGGTATAGCAGCCCGGCGTGTACGGCTGCTGAACGCATTCCCACTTGGTATTCTCGTCTTGCTCGAACGTCGCCGCATTACGGAATGCGGTAATGATTTCCGTGCCGGTGAAGAGTCCCGGTAGGGTAAGACGAACCTTTGGGCTCGTTGTCATCGTTGGCTTCCTTTATGGTTGTTGTATGCGTGTTTGGGCGCATACTCCCGTTTAAATAGTACCATAGAATATCTATAAGGTCAAGCGCCAAAATATCCATAAAATGCGCGCCCGGAACCGTCTAGGGTCCCGGGCACTTCGCTTACGCCGCTTCGGCGACATCTTGCACGCTTGCAGCGCGCCATCGCTTGAGCACCTGATCCGCGACGATCATGTCGGGATGTCCCTCCGCGCGGACCATCCACTGCGTTATGCGATTTCGCTCGTCGCGCTCGTGCGGGAGAAGTAGAAGCACGGTGCCGGTGCGGTACTCGTGTCCTCCGTGCCAGTGCAGCTGTCGATCGGGTCCCGTTGGCATGACGACCTGCTCGGCGACGATGGGAGAGATCACCTTTAGCCGCATCGCGTCTTTGGGCAGCTGCCTCTTCGCCGGTACTCCCGGCTCCGACATGAGACCGCAGAATGCCACGAGTGCGATGACCCATACGAAGAAAAGCGGCGCGAAGTCGAAGACGTCTTCAAGCACGTGCCATTTGACTACGTACTTGAGAAAGGTGAAGCCAAGGCCGAAACAGAGGAACACCGCGCACAAGGCGGCGATCCCTGCGCGTACCGGATGCTTTCTCCAGTTCATGACGTTCCTCCGTCAGGATTGAACTTCGCTCATCATCCTTTTTTCGCGGTATGTGTCAATCGAGTACAATAGACGAATGTCATGGGCCTCACGCCGACGTACGTTCTACGGATTCGGCACCTTTCTTTTCTTACTCGTCGTGATCGGGGGCCCTGTCGCATACCACTTCCTCACCATTCCGGCGACGTGCACCGACGGCAAACAAAATCAGGGGGAAACGGCGATCGATCGCGGCGGACCCTGTCCCTTACTCGATCCACATGCGCTCAATCCGTCGAGCGTGATGTGGGCGCGCAGCTTCCGCGTGCGCGACGGCGTCTATAACTCCGTCGCCTACATCCAGAATCCCAACGACAACGCCGGTGTGCGATCGGCGCCGTATCGCTTCTCGTATTACGACGCAGACAATATTTTGATCGGCGAGCGCACCGGAACGACGTATCTCATGCCGGGAACGATCACGCCGGTTTTCGAAGGCGCGGTCGATACCGGACAGCGCGCCGTCGCGCATACGCAATTCGAATTCACCGAGCCCTTAACGTGGGAGCGATTACAGAACACCGCGGACGTGATCGAGATCAATGATCGCGAGATCTCCGGTGTCGATACCGCGCCGCGCATCACCGCGAGCGCGCGCAACGGCTCGGTCAAAGATATGCAAAATATCGGGTTCGTCGCCGTCGTCTTCGATCCGGCGGGGAACGCCTTCACCGCGTCGCAGACCGTTTTACCGAGCCTGCCCGGCGGCGGCTCCGCCCCCATCGTCTTCACCTGGCCGGATCCCTTCAATATCTCGCTCGGCAGCGTCGACATCACGCCGATCTCCGCGCCGATCGCGCCCCGCTGATATGCCGCGCGCGCTCAAACGTAGCCGTGAACGCACGCTCGCATTTTTCCGCGTCGACTGGTATTTGCTCGCCGCAGTATTCGCGATCTCGCTCTTGGGGCTCGTGACGATGCACGGATTCGCCGCTGAAAAGGCCTATTTCGACAAGCAGATCGTCTGGATCTGCGGCGCGATCATCATCTTCTTCGCGGCGAGCATCCCGGACTATTCTTTTTTGCGGCGCACGCCCATCGTGGTCGCGCTCTACTCGGGCGTTATTTTTCTTCTCACTCTTATTTTCCTCATCGGCTCGGTGGTCAAAGGCGCGCAGAACCGTTTCAATCTGGGATTCTTCTTCGTACAGCCGGCGGATCCCGCGAAGCTCATTCTCGGGATCGTGCTCGCGAAATATTTCGCGCGGCGACACATCGAGATCCGGCACATCCGTCACATCATCGTCTCCGGCGCGTACGCATTCCTGCTCTTCGCACTCGTCTTTCTCCAGCCGGATTTCGGATCCGCGATCACGATCTTCTCCGTGTGGTTCGGCATGGTGTTGGTCGCCGGTATCTCGTGGCGGCACATTGCCGTCCTTTTTATCACGGCATCGGTGCTTGCAGTCGGCGTCTGGCACTACGGCCTCCATCAGTATCAAAAGGACCGCATTCTCACTTTTATCCATCCGCTCGCCGATATTCGCGGCACGGGATACAACGCGTATCAATCGACCGTCGCGGTCGGCTCGGGGCAGCTCACCGGCAAGGGGATCGGCTACGGGACGCAGTCGAAGCTGCAATTTTTGCCCGAATTTCAGACCGACTTTATCTTCGCGGCCTATGCGGAAGAGTGGGGATTTTTCGGCGTGCTGCTGCTTTTCGGACTCTTTGCGGTCGTCATCCTCCGGATACTTTCGATATCCGCGCGCGGCTCTGACAATTTCGATTCGCTCGTCGCGGCCGGCGTCGCCATTTATTTCCTCTCGCAATTCATCGTGCACGTCGGCATGAATATGGGGCTCCTGCCGATCACCGGGACGACGCTGCCGTTTATGAGCTACGGCGGCTCGCACCTGCTTACCGAATACGGTGCGCTCGGGATCCTCATGAGTCTGCGTCGCAACGCGCGACCGTCGCTCCAGGCGCGCGATGAGACCGAGATCTTGGGTGCCGTGCTCTAGCGGTACGCTTCGATCGTGCCGTCGATCATATCGGTGAGGGAGAAGCGATTGCCGGCAGCGGCTTTCGTTTTCTTGCCAAACTCGGCGATCGCATCCGCGAGCGCGAGCGCGTTCTTAACCGGTACGCGCCGCGCGCAGGCGAGCCGCTCGACGAGGCCTGCGTCGACCGCTTCGGTCGTCACGATAGGAAGCCCCGCGGCATCCGCTTCGAGAAGCACGTATGGCATGCCTTCTTTAATTGAGGGCAGAACAAAAAGATCGAATCCGGTGAGATTCGCGGCAGCGTTCGGGATGAAGCCGGGGAAAAAGACCCGATCGGCGACGCCGCGCTCGCGTGCGATTCGCTCGAGGCGCTCGCGTTCCTCGCCGGGGCTCACGATCGCATAGATACAATCGATCCCGCGTTCCTTCAAAAGCGCGACGGCCTCGATCGCATATTGCAAACCTTTATTCTTGGTGAGTTCCGCGATCGTCACGATGCGAACGGTCTCGCTGGAGATCGGCGGCGGGGTGAGGTCGCCGAACATCGCACGATACGCGCTCTCCGGTGAGAGGAATGTCGGCTGCTCAATGCCGATCGGTACATAGCGGATCTTTTTGCGGACCCACCACATGCGCCTGCCGGCGTCTTCATCGGCGCGCGAGACGACGATGACCTGATGCGAAAGCAGCGCGGTGAACCAGCTGATGAGATAAATGAGCGCGCGCGCGATTATGTTGCGATCTTCTTTGAAGGGCCAGCCGTGTACGGTGAAGACGATGTGCGAGATCTTTTCGAATCGCGCCGCGAGCGCGCCGAGCGCCGCCGCTTTAGAGCTATTGAGGTGCAAGATGTCAGGCCGCGAGCGAAGCGCGTTCCGTATCTCAAAAAAACTTTTAATATCCGAGAAAACCGCGATATCGCGGCCGAGCGAGGGAAGCTGCAAAAGGAGGATACTGCTGCGGCGGCACATCTCGGCGAGCCGGCCCTCCGTGCCGTACGCGATCGCTGGCTGGAACATTGTGCGCGGCAAATGCGCGGCGAGGTCGTAGACATACCGCTGCGCTCCGCCCCACGTTGCTTTCGTTATAAGAAACAGAATTTTTTTGCGCCGTTCCATGTATGCGGGGTTTCTTGATTCATCGACCCCACAGTGCCATGATACGGCAAACACGGCTATGGCACTCGTCCAGCGGAGGGAATATATCCTGCTTTTGGCGGGCGACATCATCGTATTTGTCGCCTCGCTCTGGGCCACACTCGCGCTCCGCTACCTCTCGTTTCCGAGCAAAGAACTATTCATGCGGCACTTGGTGCCGTTTTCGATCCTCTTTGTAGGGTGGGTCGTCGTCTTTTTTGTTGCAGGACTCTACGGCAGGCACACGCGGCTCTTCAGGAGCCGCCTTGCGGCGAACATTTTGTACACGCAGATCGTCAACGTTTTTCTTGCCGCGCTTTTCTTTTTTCTTATTCCCGCATTCGGTCTCGCGCCGAAAACGATCCTCGCTCTGTACCTCCTTGTCTCGTTCGTGCTCATCTTTCTCTGGCGCGTCGTTATGTTCCCGCGTCTGCCGCGATCGCCGAAATTGAAAGGCGTCCTGATCGCCTCGGGCCGCGATGCGGTTGCGCTCCAGGAAGAGATTCGCAACGACACCCACGCGACATTTTCTTTCGAGTACGTCGTCGATACCTCGCAGGCGCCGACGCATGAGATCATTCAAAAGGTCTGCCGCGTCGCCGAAGAGGATGACGTTACGTTTCTCGTCGTCGATTTTTCCGATGCGGCCGTTTCCGCGGCCCTCCCCATCATTTACGACGCCGCATTCAAAAAGCGCAGTTTCGCGCTTATTGAAGCGGCTGAGCTCTATGAAGAGTTGTTCGAGCGGGTGCCGCTCTCTTTTATCGATTATGAGTGGGTACTTTCCAATGTGACCGCTTCGCGCGTTTACGATGTGCTGAAACGCTTCATTGATATCGCTGGTGCGACCGTTCTCGGCCTCATCTCGCTTATCTTTTATCCCTTCATCGCGCTTGCGATCAAGCTTGATGATGGCGGCCCGATCTTCATCCGTCAGCGCCGCGTGGGCCGCTTCCAGCGGGCCGTCGCGATCGTCAAATTTCGCTCGATGAGCGGGAATGACGACGGCGATTACGGCGAGGCGGGGAAGACCTTGCTTTCAGTGACGCGTGTCGGGAAGTGGCTGCGGGTCTCGCGGCTCGATGAACTGCCGCAGCTCTGGAATGTGTTCAAAGGCGACCTCTCGCTCGTGGGTCCCAGGCCGGAATTGCCTGCGCTCGCCAACCTCTACAACGCGCGCATTCCGTACTACAACGCGCGACATCTGATCGCGCCGGGACTTATGGGCTGGGCGCAGTTGAAGCATGACCGCCATCCTCATCACGGCACGGATATTTCGGAGACCAAGGAAAAGCTCTCGTACGATCTCTATTATCTCGAACACCGCTCGCTCTTACTCGACCTTTTTATTCTTGTGCAGACCGTGCGGCTCGTTCTCACCGCAAAAGGCTCGTAATGCTATAGTGGCGGCATGGCAAAAGCGGTCGTGACAGGCGGCGCGGGATTCATCGGCTCGCACATCGTCGATGCGCTCGTCGAGCGCGGATTCGAGACGCACGTGATCGATAACTACGCGGCGGGAAAGCGCGGGGACCGCATGAGCAAAAGCGCGACGTATCACGAGGTCGATATTCGCGAGTACGACGCGATCGCGCCCGTGATCGCCGGCGCGCAGTATGTTTTCCACGAAGCGGCGTTGCCGCGCGTGCAATTTTCGATCGAGCATCCGATCGAGACCTTTGCCGTCAATGTGACTGGCTTTGTGAATATCCTGCGCGCGGCGCATCAGGGCGGCGTGAAGCGCGTCGTCGCGGCGTCCTCGGGTTCCGTGTATGGCGATCAGGCGACGATGCCGCTTGTCGAAACTATGACCCCGCAGCCGAAGAGCCCCTACGGACTGCAGAAATATATTTCCGAAGTCACCGCAAAGCTCTGGAGCGAAGTCTACGGGCTCGAGACCGCGAGCCTGCGCTATTTCAATGTCTACGGCACGCGCATGGACCCCAACGGCGCGTACGCGCTCGCGATCGCGAAGTTCATAAAATTCCGTACGGAAGGGAAGCCGCTCACGATCTGGGGCGACGGCTCGCATACGCGCGATTTCACGCATGTGAGCGATGTGGTGAGCGCGAATCTGCTCGCAGCGGAATCGCCGAATGCCGGCAAAGGCGATGTGTTCAACATCGGCGCTGGTAGGAATATTTCGGTCAACGAGGTCGCGCGCCTGATCGGCGGACCCGTGGTCAACGAGCCGGAGCGACTCGAGCCTGCGCATGCGCTCGCGGACAATACAAAAGCGCGCACGATGCTCGGCTGGGAACCAAAAATGAAATTCGAAGATGCGATCGTCGCGCTTAAAAAGGAAGCGGGCCTCGCATGATCCTCGACGGGCGCGCGATCGCGGATGAGATGTACGCGGCGCTTCGCGCGCGCCGAAGCGCGATCGCGCGGAAGCTTTCGCTCGGCATCATCGTCGCCGGAGAAAATCCGGTGATCGAGCAATTCGTGCGCATCAAAAGCCGTGCCGCGGAATCGCTCGATATTCAGATGGTGCGGACATCGCTTCCGGAGAGCGCGTCGACCGAAGCGGTGATCGAGGCAGTGCATGATCTCGCGCCCCGCGTCGATTCGCTCATCGTGCAGTTGCCCTTGCCGAAACAGGTGGATGTGAACGCCGTTCTCGCGGAGATACCGAAAGAAAAAGATGTCGACGCCATCAACCCTCGCCACGCCGAAGACGAGACGCATG
>JAFAPB010000083.1 GCA_019247335.1 Candidatus Kaiserbacteria bacterium | reverse complement strand
TCACCGTCACCGTGCGCGGCACGATGTTGAGGTACGAGAGCATGCCCTGCGGCACGGTGTACGAGCTGCGCGATGCGGTGAAGCTCGTGCCGTCGCCCGAGAGCGGCGAGACGCTCGTGATCACATTCCCCGCCTTGTCGGTCATGGTGTAGAAGCGCGTCGATTCATCGCCCGCGCTTTTCTGTGCGCCGTTGTCGGTCGCATAGGAGTTAGTGAAGGTAACGGAGCCGAAGCGCGAGAGCGGACGCAAGGTCGCGTCGGCATTGCTCATCATCTCTTCTACCCATTCAGCGGACGAATGCGAAGAATCGTACTGTACTGTTTTCTCGAAGTTACCGCCGGTCGAGTTATTCGTGATCTGGATCAGCCACGTGCCGGGCGAGGTCTCGCTCAAGGTCGCCGTGACAGAATCCCCGGCGTTGACGGCAAGCGGCGCATCGGTCGAATAATCAGGCAGCATTTCGTACCACGCTTGGTAGCTCAACTCGCCATCTTTCATGTACGACTGCGTGCCCACCTGGATGAGATCTCCGGTCGAAACGCCGCCGATCCCTACCCATTGGCTGTCACCATGCTCGCCATCTTCGAGCGTAACGGCAGGCACCGTCCACGTGGCGGTCACACCGGTGTAGTAGCCGCGCTGCGCGGCGTAGCCCGCCCAGTTGATCGAATGCCACTCCGAAAGCGCGAAAGCGCTCTGGAAACTCGCAAGGAAAATCGCCACCACAATGAAAAGCGGCGCAAATCGAAAAGAGATTAATCGCATATTCATGGGACGTATATTTATACATCGCCCTTACGCGCAATATTCATGACAGGCTGTTTGGCGGACAAAAAACGAATCGTGTCAAAAATCATGAAACTAGACACTGCCGCAGCACTTGATAGAGTAGCCCGCAGCAAAAACTGTACAGGTGAGACCAATGCAGTTATTCAACGATTTCGACTGCGGCGATCTCATCCGTGAGATCGAACGCATCGGCGCGGCTGTCGTGCCGCAGTTCCTCTCGGCAGATACGCTCGCGATCCTGCTTGAAGAGCTCAACGACGCGGAATGGTATCCGATCCCGCAGCTCGTGGGCCTCTCGGACATGGACTGCGTGCGTGCTGTCGGATTGCCGCTCCGGAGCGCGTGCAACATCGTCGCGTGCGAAGCAAGCCATGCACTCATGGAAAGCTTCGGGAAAAGTGGCGTGTCCCCTTTCTCAGGGTCGCTCGACTTCAACTTCGCGCAGGCGCTTCGCTACAGAGCGGGTTCGCGCGGGATGGGAGCGCACCAAGACCCCGAGCGCGCGAGGAATGTCGTCGGCATCGTCGTGCTGGAGGCCGGCGGACGCTTCCGCATCTGCGACGACGTCCAGGGAAGCAATCCCGTATCGGTCTCGCACGAAGCGGGCGATCTCATTCTCATGCGAGCGCCGGGATTCCTCGGCTCGTTCGCGCGACCGTTCCACCTCGTCGATCTCGTGATGACGCAACGGACGACGATCGTCCTTCGCCAACTCGCGTAAACGCCGGCCGCTCTTGAAGCTGCCGGCGCACCTTTTTTATGACACCGTCACCTTTTCTATAACGACCGGCTCAAGCGGTCGGTCATTCCCATCCGTAGCAATATCCTGGATCGCCTGCACGACTTCCATACCGGAAACCACTTTGCCGAATACGGTGTGCTTGGTATCGAGGAAGTTGTTGTCGGCAGTATTGATGAAAAATTGCGAGCCGTTGGTATTGGGCCCCGCATTTGCCATCGAGATCGTGCCCACCGCATTTCTATTATTGGCATGGATCTCATCCTCGAAGGTATAGCCCGGCCCGCCGGTTCCCCACCGCGCCACAAGCGAATCGTCCTTGGTCTGGGGATCCCCGCCCTGGATCATAAAGTCCTTGATGACGCGATGGAACTTCGTCCCATCGTAGAAGCCGGCTTGCGCGAGCTTCACAAAATTCGCCACCGTCTTCGGCGTCTCATTCTCAAAAAATTCAATCTCTATTACACCTTTACTAGTCTGAAATTCAGAGCGCATCGGGATACTATATCACTCACTCTTTTGAAAAGTCATTACTACTTCACGTCGCATCCTGACATCAAGGTCTGCTGCTCTTTTTTTTGTAGGTGGTGGTAAATATCGACGATTATTCGGCAATATTCGTACTTGTTGTCCGCGGAAAGCCAGCCCAGCCTGTTCGGCGACCTCTTTCATCAAAGCGGAGTTCCGAATATAGGTCCCCTTGAGCGTGTTCTCGCCTACTACATATACTGCCTTTCCTTTAGGCGCGAGGACTCGCGCCACTTCGCGAACCGATTCACGCATATCGTAAACGTATCGCGCCAAGATGGCCGTATTTCGCGGTGAAAGTTGCGGACGGAGTTTGAGCTTGTCCAACACGTCTGTTACTTGTTCGTCGTGCGACGCCACATCACTACCGAGTTCACTTCCTACACTTGTACTCCTTACTACTCTAAGGTCCTTTATCCGGTGACCCATCCACACTAACGAGAATTTGCTGCACCGAATGTAATCGATCGCATTTAGATAAGGCGGCGACGTTAGCACCAAATCTATTGAATTGGTTTTAATCGGTAGGTTACGAGCGTCCCCCTTCCGAATAATCGGCGCGTGTCCTTTGTTATCGCCAATTTCTACACAACTATCGATAACGCGTCCCGCGACCGAAACAAATTTATCAAAAGGTTTTATTGGTGCCTCTTCGAAGGCCTTGTGTGGACGACTATGCGAAAGATCCATCGCAAGGGATACGCCGACCTTCTTTGCTATGATTAAACGCGATAATGAACACCACATAACATCTCTGATCTTTTCATCTCGAATTTCGGTAATCGAGCGCGCCAACGCCGTAAGTTGGATCCGCGCAATCGGGTCGAACCAATACGATATGAAATCTCTAGTTTCTTGATCCGCGCCTTTCGGATATGCATGTTTTAACGTCAGTAACTTGGCGCGACGCTGGGAGCGAGTGAGTAGCATTTGTGCTTCAGCTCGGACACGTTTTTTGTTTATAGATCGTGTCCACACTTTCGAAATAAGTACCGCTAGCGGATCAATATCGATGCCAAAAGTACGGTGTCCATTTGCTTGTGCTAATGCAAGTACGGTTCCGGAGCCCATCATTGGGTCGAGAATTTTCAGAGGTTTTTTCTTTTGTCCGACGACCTTGATAGCGATACTAGGTGCCATACGCGCCGGAAATGTGTGGACCGGATCGCGACCGAGTGCTTCGTACATCGTCTTGTATCTAGCGTTATTTTTTCGGGCCTTTCGTGCCATCATCGTCATCATTATAATCCCTCATTGCTGATTCGATGGCCGCTATCACATTTTGAGTGCTCTGATCCAATTCGACGGTGGTTTGATTGGCGTGCATCGCGCCGGGTGCCATTTGCGCTAGAGCCTTGCAAAGCTCCATAAGCTCTTCATCGGTACTGTAATTGACCGGCGGTGTAGAATGGGAAAGTTCGACTCGCAGCGCCGCATATTTTACTGATGACCGACTGAATTGTTTCTGCTGCTGCTGGATAGCATTAATGATCGCCTTATAGGGTGGCTTCGAAACATGTCGCGCCTGTATTGCTTGAACCCAAGCAGCCGATTCCTCCGGCGTACGACAGTCAAAGAGCCCTCGAAGTTCGCGCAAACCTAGCTGCTTTATAGGTCGCAATCTTACTAGGAGTGATAGATCATCCACCGTTATAAGAGTAATTGTCTTACGATGCCCCATCGCTTCGGTCTTGATACGATCATCATCTATCTCTTTTTCTAGCGCAGATCCGTCTTCCCCTCTTGCTCTGGGAAACGACGGGCCGACGACGACGGCGTGATGACAATTGAATTCATCGCGATGGCGTACGACCGATGAAATCTTAACAGTGCTGCTTGCTACTTTTTTTCCATCAACACGCTTACTTTTTGCTTCAAGGCTGACGGAATATTCACCCGAAGTACCGTCCGGATTGCCGGGAAGAATGGCAGAGGCGACGCCATCGGGCTTACCGCTCTTACCAAGGCGAGTCGTCTCAAAACCAAGACTTCTAAAGGCGGCGCATACTCTGTCCTCTAAAAGATCCGGATTATTTCGCGCCTCACGGAGAGACGCTGCAATCGAGAACGCGCTTTCCGTTCCAGAATCCGTAGCCAAATGTCGTAGCAATCGATCCCGCGTTTCGAGAAAATCATCGATCTGATCCTGTGAGATACCCAATGCGTGCAGATGTGACTCGGCTAATACTTCGGCCATAGCAAAAAGCTGAAGGGGTTGACCTACTCCCTTGCTGGAGAAATCATCGTAGAAGGTCGCGACAAAAGGGTGCCACGCATTAATACGAAGCACTCCGGTCTCAGTATCATATTTGGCGATGCCTTCTTCCGTAGAGCCGTCGTAATCAATAGTTAACCCGGCTACAAATTCATCGCCCTTGGCTGCTCGCTCTTCAAGACTCCTTATGAAAGCTTCACGAGCCTCGGCTTTTGAAAATTCCGGAACAACGAGATTGCGTGTTGCCGCCTCGCCCGCAGCAACTGCACGAGCCAGGTCGACAATTGGCATACGAGACAAGCTCGCAGGACTGGCGGCTAATTTACGGGCCAGCTTTATGCCCGGCTCTTCCCCCTCAACGTGTTGTTCTATTGTGGGTCGCGCGGCATTGAATATTCCTCGGAGCACGTTCCGGGCAGCTTCTAGATCCGGTCCCTCTTGAAGCGTTTCTCGATTTGCTCTGAGATTCTTATCCAAACCGTCCATATGCACGACAGCGCGGAATCGACCGAACGTGCCGTGTCGCAGTTCGTCTGGAGATATCCCGAAATGTCCATCGTCGACGTTAACTAGACGGTCGAATATATAGACAAAGAATCCGTGGCTGCGTCCAAGTTCATCTGATTTGCCTGTCAACAGATCCTTGTATGCTTCTACATAGCCAGTCACCCGCCCTAGGTCAGGAACGTTCAGCCCGAACCGCGAGCCGGATTTCTCATCGGCAGTTGCGTCTTCCGACACTTCAATTCCCTTATCCGCCGGTCTAGGCAGTTCAGTCAAATCTTTTCCAAGTATCCACTTCTGAAGCAAATCTTTGCCTTCTTTGCTTGGCGTGAGCTCCTTATCATTAAGCCAAACCTTAAAATCGGGCCGGAGTGGCATCGCAGTACGAAGCACCCACTCAAGATGACCCATTTTTATTTCGTGAACTTTAGCTTTCAAAGAAGACATGATTGTCACTGTCCAGGTCTTCGATGATCCCGGTCCAAAAAGTTTTATCCCCGAGGAGGCGAATGCGGGGTTTCTTGTCCATGGTTCAAGCATTGCAGTCACTTCGACTTCAGTAGGTTGCCGAAGCGATATACGAACAGGGGCTTTAGGTTCTACGTCTTTAACCCGTTGATCCACGTTGGTATAGTCCATCGACGTGGCATAGTATTTATTTCCTTGTCTGCTGATATGTGTGAGTCGTTCGGCCAACACGTATGTGGCTAACTTCCCAATTCCAAATTTACCGATCTGTTGTCTTTTTTTCTTTCCGGCGACGGAACGGTTTCGTTTGTCGCTGACACCGATAAGCCAGTGTTGCTTCAACCCATTGCCGTCCATACCGTCACCGTCATCAATAACAGCGATACTAGCGTTTTGTTCGTGCAGATTCGAAGATAAAAGGATTTGCACTCGACGGGCATTCGCATCGAAGGCATTCACGACAAGTTCCTCTATAGCTTTGTTCGGGCTAGCATACAGACCTTCAGAGAAAAGTTCGATGATCCGATAGCTCAGACGAACGTCAATATGCCCAATGTTTCTTCCCGTTGAAGTGAAGTCCGCCTGACTTCTTTGACGGGGGCCCTTTGATCTTGGTTTGGTCTTTTCCCTCTTGACCATAGCGGCCATTACATCATGCCGCGACGTGGACCCCAAGAGTATTGAAATCTGTCCATTATGTGGCATAGTGCGGCGAGCAAATGTGGGGGTTTAGATGGAAGCAAAGAAACGTGCCCTGCCCGACGAGCGACGGGTCGCCAAATTCGAGCGATTCGCCTGGCGCTTCGAGCAGGAAAGCCCGGGCTACAACAACTTCTGGCTTGCGAAAGCCTGCGCGTGCATCGGCTGCTTGGCACTCTGGATCGCATGGCTGCCCTATGGCCTCATCACGCTGATCAATAAGGGAACCACGATGCTCGCTGTCGCGATGTTCATCATCGCGGTCATCGATAAGGTCGAACTCGTGCTAGTGAAGATGCCGGAGACGTCCAACATGCTGCGCAGGTTTTGGCCGGCGCGTCTGTTCGCGACCATCTGGGTCTGGATCAATGTGATCGCGGACTTGATCTTCCTGCAGTTCCCGGCCGCGATATGGGATCTCTCGCTTCTCGGCGTGCTGTATTTCCTCTCGTGCAATCCGAAGCCGACATGGTGGAAAGAGCGGTTCATCTATGCGCGGCGCAAGACCGCATGAGCAATGCGAATTCGACAGCCGGGCGCGTGAGCGCGCCCGGCTGAACTATTTGATGCGTATTAGTGCGTCAGCGTGAGCGAGCGGCGGATCGAATCGAACGCCGCAGTAAGCGCGTCCTTATTGAATTCCGTCACCGTGCCCGGCGGATAGTTGCCGATATTTCCCGAGTGGATGAAATAGCGCACGGCGGTGCAGGGCGAGGATCCCGAGATCGCATAGACCCATTCCTCATAGAAGTTGCCCGCGCCCGCGCCGGTCGTCGAAGCGACCGAGTACGTCACGCCGTTATCCGACATTGAGACCGCTTTCACGTTGTCGTGCAGATAGATGTCGCCCGTGCAGTTCTTTGCATGCGGGAGCTGCTCGACGCTCACATAAGTATCCGAGGAGAGATTCGTGCCCGTCGCCATCGTCATCGGGATCGTGAATTTCACGCCGGCGATCGGCTTCGCGGGATTGACCTGCGTGTAGGTGTAATTCGGATCAACCGTAAAATCGTTCGGATAAACGACCGAGAAGGTCGACGTCGCATAGGTCGACGTGGCCGCCTGCTGCGGCATAGTGGTGGTCGTCGTGCTGCCGGTCATGTCCTGCGACGGTGCCGCACTCTTACCCTTCAAAAGCCAATAACCGCCCGCTACTACTAAGATAAAAGCGATAACCCCGACGACGTATTTAGCCATATCCCGGCATGATGCCACAAAAGCCCCGCTTGTGCACAAGATTGACAAGATGCCGCAATTCCTGCTTAATTTTGTGCAGACGGTGCGGCCGTCTTTGGAAAGAGGTCCATAGATGAGAACTCTCGGAAAACGGACCGGCTTGTTCGCCGGATCGATGATCGTGCTCTTTGTGATCACGATCGCAACACACCCGGGGCTATTGCCGGGTATCGGACGCTCGCTTGCGATCCCGACGCGGCTCGCGCCGGGCGAGCCGAAGATTACGAAAGTCGAAGATGAGTTCATGCGACGCTCGCCGGAACTCCGCGCGAACTTCACCGAATTTACGGCGTGCACGGCTAAGTGCGGCGCGCGCAACGAGGCGATCTTCCGCAAGCGCGACGAGATCATCGCGCGCGTGTGGCCCGACCTGCTCGACCGGCTCACCAAAAACGGCGACTGGGCGACGACCTTGGACGCGACCGAGAAAGCACTCGCGTTCCGGAGCGAGGTCGAAAACAAGGGCGGCTACCAATACGTGCAGAAACACTGCAAGCCGCATATCAACTATCTGTGGGATCGCAACGGCAACGATATTCAATTCCGGTATCGTTTCGACGGGCTGCGCTGCCACACACCACCTCCGGCCGACCAGGCCGGAGCGTCTTTTTTATAGGTCTGCTATGATGCCGCTACCATGACTCTGTGGAACCGCGCCTGCGCGATCGCATTCGAGGTCTCGTTCCTTCTCTTTCTGCTTCTTGCGGTCATTGCGCCATTTCATGCCGCCGCGACGAAGCACCTCACGGTCGTACAGACGGTCGATGCGACGCACGCTCTCATCGAGGGCGATGTCTCGCACCTTTCAGTAGGACAACGAATCGCGCTCTATCGCTTCAATCATGATTGGAAAACGCCGATCGGCGAGGCGCAGGTGACGCACATCGGTGCGGGCGCAGCGGAAATTGAATACGACGCATCTCATGCGTCGTGGCCGATCGGCCATCATGCGCTCGTCTCGGAAGACGCGGGCAGCAACGCGTTCGTCTCGCTCGGCAGCGACAACGGCATCACGCAAGGCGAATACTTGAATCTCTATCGCGATCGCAAAAATGTCGGCCAGGCGCAAGTGATCGCGCTCTCCCCGACGCGTGCCGAGATCCGCTTGCCGGTCGGCATCGGATCCACCGAGGGGCTCGTCGCGAGCGAATTTACTTTTGCAACGCAGGCGGCCGTCTATGACGCGCCGACGCTCTCCGCGATCGAGCTCTTTCTCACCCTCATGCTTTTCGGCGCGTACATCTATTACTATGTGCGCCTCGGCTCGTCGCCGATCGTGGCACTCGGTGAGCGGCTGCGCCGGATCGCGCTGCCCCAGCGCGCGATCTTCTGGGGGGTAAACGTGCTCATCGCGATCCCCTTTGCGTGGTTTATGAGCAAAATGCCGCTCTACCTCGGCGCGTACGTGATCTCTTATATCCAGACGCATCTCTTTTCCGCATACTCATATCTCTATCCAGCCGCCGATCGCATCTATCTGTACCTCTTCGCGATCGAGCTCGCCGCATATCTCGCGTATCTCATTTGGCAAAAACGATCGCCGGTGATCGCATTCTGGCGCTTTATTTCTTACAAGGGCAAAAGCAAGGCGAAAACAGATTCGCTTACACGCGGCATTCTTTTGTGGGCGCTGCATCTCATTATCGTGTACGCGTTCGCATCGACGCTCTGGGGCTTTTTGCGCGGCGATATCAATGCGACACTCTCCTTCGGCTTCCCCGCGCCTTCGCTCGAAGCATTCTTCGAACAGATGAAATTCGCGATCTGGGCGCTCACGGTCGTGGGCGTGCTCATTGGCTACGGCTATTCGGTCGTGAGCGTTCTCTGGGGCTCCTACATCCGCAATCTCGATTTCACCGTGACGGGTTGGCTCACCAACGGCTTCTGCTATCCTCTTTTTGGCGTTGTGATCTG
>JAFAPB010000023.1 GCA_019247335.1 Candidatus Kaiserbacteria bacterium | reverse complement strand
TGAAGGTGACGCGAAGCGGCGGGTTGCCGGTCGAAGGCGACGCGGTCACGCTCGCATTCGTCGTCCCGGTGCCCGTGCCGGTACCTGTCCCGGTTCCTGTGCCAGTGCCAGTTCCCGTCCCGGTTCCCGTACCTGTGCCGGTGCCGGTCCCGCAATTACCGAGGAGCTGGTCTATCAAGCCGCAGCCGGTCGTTCCGGTCCCTGTGCCAGTGCCTGTCGCCGTACCGGTGCCCGTGCCGATGTTCGGCACGTAATATGCGCACGGATTCGACGCGACGAGCGAGGGGTCTGAGACCGGAATGTAATTCGTGCAACCCTGCGCCGTAGGGTTCGTGAGCGGATTCTGCTGCGGCTGCTGGCTTTGATCTCCGCCCTGGCCGCCTTTCATCAATCCCTGCAAGGCCTGCATCATACCTTGCATAAGTTGGCCCAATCCGGCGTCCGGTGATTTTCCGCCGGTCGACATCGCCTGGCATCTGTTCGCGGCGATGCACACCCCTGTGGTTGAGAAACTGTTGGTGACATCGAGACACGGACACATGTGCATGTTGTATCCCGGCATACATTTCCCGTTCTGCATCTTCGTGCCGCACGGACACGCCATATCTACCGGGTTGCACATGGCATCGGCGGCGCTGCCGACGGCGAACGTCACGCGCGCTGAAAGCGCAAAAGCAGCAATTATAAAAAGAATGAGAGCGACGAGCGCCGTCCTGGATGTCGCCTTGCCCGACATAACTCAACTATTTTATCACGCTGTCGAGAGGATAAATCGCTCAAGTGCGTATTCGAGATCGAATCCTGCACGCCGCGCTTCATGAGGCAATTCCGCGAGCGCGCCAAGCAGCGCGCGTGCTTTCGCATCGCTGGGACTGCGCGCCAGCGATTGTTTCGCGGCCCAAAAAAGCACGCCGAGTATCGCCTCCGGAGATTTGCCAGCAGCGAGCTCGCGCTGATAGCCGACCCAGAGATCTTTTTTCTTGCCGCGTTGAAGCGCGTTCGCGAGCGCGAATACGGTTTCCTGTTTTTTTACTTTCGGCGCGTCGAATTTCTGCACCTCGGCGTGTTTCTCCAGGCGTTTTCTTGTCGCCGCATCGATTTCCGGCTCGATGATAAAGAAAACTTCATCGCTCTCGGCGAGCGATTCCAGCCGATCAAGCACGATCTCACGCATTTCGGGATTGCCGAGCGTCCGGTCGAGGACGACCGTGCCCTTCCCCTGCGAGAACATCCCGCCGCCTTCGAGCGCCGCACGGAGATCGTGCACGCTATGCGCATCGCTGATGCGAACCACATCCTTCGCTTTTGCGAGCACCGCATGCAGTTTCTTGCGCAGCGCATCGATATCGTTACCGGTGTAGAAATACAGCATATTATTCGCGTGCGATCTTCTTCACTTCGCCCCAGTTCTTGCCGATCGAAATTTCAGCGATGATCGGGACGCCGGAGAGCTGCGCCGGATCGATGACCCCTTCCATCGCCGAGCGAAGCTCGCGTGAGATGTTCTCGCATTCTTTCTCGCTTATTTCGTACACGAGTTCGTCATGCACCTGCATTAAGAGACGCACTTTGTCGCGCCAGCCGTTCTTTTCTATGAGCTCATCCGCCTCGATCATCGCGCGCTTGATGATGTCGGACTGCGTTCCCTGGATCGGAGCGTTCACGGCCATGCGCTCCGCTTGTGCGCGCAGATTCGGGAGCGGCGATTTGAACCCAGAGAAATAACGGCGGCGGCCGAAGAGCGTCTCGGTGAAGCCCTGGCGCGCCGCGTCAGCCTTGGTGCGCTCGATGTATCGCGCGAGCCCGCCGAAATTTTTGAAATACTCGTCGAGGTACTGCGCGGCCTCGTCGCGCGAGACGCCTTCGCCGAGATTCTGTCGCAGCGCGTTCACGCCCATGCCGTAGAGGATCCCGAAGTTGATGATCTTCGCGCGGCGGCGCATCTCCCGGTCGACCATCTCCGGCGGCACCGCGAATACCTGCGCGGCGGTCGCCGCGTGCACGTCCTCGCCGCGCTTGAAAATGCCGGTCAATTTCTCGTCGCCCGAGAGTCCCGCCGCGATGCGCAGCTCGATCTGCGAGTAGTCGATCGCGGCGATGCGGAATCCTTTTTCCGCGGCGAATGCCTGTCGGATGCGGCGCCCGTATTCGGTGCGGATGGGAATATTCTGCAGATTCGGATTCTGGCTCGACATGCGGCCGGTCGTCGTGCCCGCCTGCAAGAATTCCGCGTGCAGTCGCTTGTCCTTGCCGACGAGCGCCGGGATCTTATCGATATAGGTGCCGAGGAGCTTCTGCAGTTCGCGGTATGCGAGCACGTCGCCGATGATGGGGTGCAGATCCGCCATTTTGGAAAGCTCTTCTTCGCGCGTCGTGCGGGCACCGCTCGCCGTTTTCTTTTGCTTCCCGCCCGCGCTGATCTTCAGTTCATCGTAGAGCACGTCGCCGAGCTGCTTCGGTGAATTGATATTGAACTCGTGACCCGCATGCGCGTAGATGCGCGTCGCGATCTCGGCGAGTCCCTTTGAATACTCCTTAGAAAGATCCGCGAGGTATTTCGTATCGAGATAGACGCCGTCGACATTCATGCGATCGACGATCGGCATCAAGGGTTTCTCGATCGTGTCGAAGACCTCCTGCAGACGGCCGGTCTTTCGCAAGTCTTCGAAAATAATTTCGCGCGCGCGATCGAAATCTTCCGTATGCGCGTAGGTCAGGATGTCGTCGAGCTTGGGATCGGTCGTGTCACTCCGCAAGAGCCAGAGCGCGATCGCGGTCTCGCGCAGCGCCTCTTTGTCGACGTTTTCGCCGGAAGGCGCGGAGATCGTCGCGTCTTCCGCTTCGATCTTCAATTCGCCCTTGAGGCGTTCCTTGAGCGAGCGAAATTCGAACTCGTCGCAAAAGGCGGTGATCGTCGTGCCGTGATCTTGGATATGCCAGAACTGCGTCGGCAATTTGAAATCGATCGGCACATCGGGATGGATGGTCGCAAGTTGCTTTGAGAACTGCGCATTGCCCTTGCCGTCGATCAAAAGCTGCACGATGCGAGGCTTCACGCCCGTCTTTTCGAGCCGCGCGGGGCCTTTCGCGAGTTCGGCATAGAGTTTCTCGATCGTGCCGAACTTCTGGATGAGCTCGGTCGCTGTTTTCTCGCCGACTCCGCGTACGCCGGGGATGTTATCGGAAGGGTCACCGCGAAGCGCTTTG
>JAFAPB010000056.1 GCA_019247335.1 Candidatus Kaiserbacteria bacterium | reverse complement strand
TACGGGCCGTCCTTGACCGGCACCGACATATCATTCTCTTTCATCCGTTTCTTGATCTCCGCATAGAGCTCTTTCTGCAGTTTTACGGTCGGGTGCATATAATCGTCCGCGTACCGATTCTCCTCATCAATATAGGCGCGGACGGCGGGGTCCTTTCGATCGCGAAGCCAGGCGTATTCATCAATACGCGTATCGCCATGGACCTTTATTTTGAGCCGTTTTTCTGCTGCCTTAGGCGGAACCGGAATTTTCATCCGGGTAACTCTACCATAGGGCGAATTAAAGCTGGTATGAGGCAAAAGCGCCGTTTTAGAGCCACTGTATGGGCTCTTTGCCGTGCGCTATCAAGTACTCATTCGCCTTGCTGAAGGGTTTCGAGCCGAAGAATCCGTGATCTGCGGAAAATGGCGACGGATGTGCCGACTTGATGATGCAGTGCTTCTCCCAATCGATGAGCGGCTCTTTCGACTTCGCGTAATTCCCCCACAATATAAAGACGAGGTGTTCGCGCTTCTCGGAGAGCGTTCTAATGACCGCATCGGTGAATTCTTCCCAGCCCTTACCTTGATGCGAGCCGGCGGAGCGGGCGCGGACCGTGAGCGTCGCATTCAAAAGCAATACGCCCTGCTTTGCCCATCGCTCGAGATCCCCGCTTCGGTTCTGAAGCGTTTCGCCCAGATCGCTCTCGAGCTCTTTAAAGATATTCCGCAGTGAGGGTGGTAAGGTCATCCCGTCTTTCACGGCAAAAGAAAGTCCGTTCGCCTGCCCCGGACCGTGATAGGGGTCCTGTCCCAAGATCACAACCTCGACTTTGTCGAAGGGGCACAGATCAAAAGCGTGAAAAATGTACTTGGGCGGCGGATAGACGATCACGTGGCTGTATTCTTCGCGTACGAATTCACGCAGCTTCTTGAAATAATCTTTGCCGAATTCGTCGTGCAGCGCTTTCCGCCATGAGGTTTCGATCTTTATATCGTTTCCCGAGTCGCTCATAACTTACGCATCTCCTATCGTATAGGCGAGCGCCATCGCTGCGCCAACGACAATCAGTATTCCGGCTTTCTGATGAACGCGCAGACGCTCTTTGTTGATCGCGAGACCGAGAACCGCAGCAAGCGCGATATAGCTCTCGGAAAGTCCGATCGCGATGCCGATCGGCATATAGAGCACGCTCGTCGAGTATGCGACCCACGCGAGATTATCCGCAATACTGACGCTGATAATAAGCGTCTTGTTGTGACGCAGATGGACCAGGAGCTTGTGCAGCTCTCCGACATACGCCAGGTAGATGAAGCACGACGCGGCCATGAACGCGCTCGTAAACCAGTTGATCATTAAAGGGTCGGTCGCACGCGCACCGAAGCCAAAGAGGAAGTTGGATACTCCCATGCCGATCGTCGCAAAAAACGCTGTCCAGACGCCGCGCTCAAGGCTTTTAAAACGAACCGAGCCAAGATGCTTGTTCGAAACGAGAAAAATGCCCGCGAGGAGTATAAGGATGAGAGCGAACTGCAGCGCTGTGACGCGTTCGCCGAGGACAAATGTGGTGAGTGCGAGCGTGATCGGGACCTCAAGTGCGTAGATCGGCTCGACCGCGGAGATCTTGCCGACGCGAAGCGCGTCGAAATCAAGCAGGCCCGCGACGAAAATAACGAAGCTCGTCAGCACGAGTACGAGCCACTCGAACGCACTGTAGAGCGCGAGTGAGCTGTACACAAAGGGGTACAGCACGATCGCCGCGAAAAGTGTTATGAAAAAAAGCGCTTCCCAATCGCCGAGCTTCCGTGCGCTCCGTTGGATCAGAAAGTCGCCGACGCCCCACGCGAATATCGCAAGCGCCGCGAAAGACAAACCCATATGTCCTTAGATTCGGGTGCCTTCTTCGATCAAGATTTCGCGCTTACGATCGATACCGCCGCGATTGTAGCCACGCATCGTGCCGTCCGAGGCGACGACCCGGTGGCACGGGATCGATTCATCATAATTCGTGCGCATGATCGCGCCCACTGCGCGCGCGGCCTTCGGATTCCCCGCCTTTGCCGCGACTTCTTTGTACGTCATGGTCTTGCCTTTCGGTATTCGGCGGACGATATCGCGCACGGTGTCGGCGAAGCTTTTCATACCTGCTTGGATTTCATTTTACCATTCTTATCGTACGCGTACATTTTTTTGCCGACAGCCTCGCGGTATTGGCAGTAATCGCAATCGGGTGCCGCTGCCGGGAGATTCTCGTTCTCAAGCGTCGCTTTAATGTCTTGCAGAGCGCCCTCCACCCATGAATCATCGCCTTTATGCGGCACAAGTGTGACTTCGAACTCAAGCTTCCCGTCGAAGGCTTCCGCATCGCGGGACGCATTGCAATAAACGAAATACGCGGTATCAGAGACCTTAAAGCCGTTGCGGCGCAAGAGCCACTGGTAGACCTCGGCCTGCCGCTTATAGCCATCGTGCCAATCCTGGTCGAGCGCCGTTATCTGTCCCTCCTTGCTCGTCGCTTTGTAGTCGACGACGATCAGCTCGTTGTCGGATGTGATCCAGATATCGTCCACGCCGCCGCAGACCGTCATGCCGGTCTCGTGCTCGCAGACGACGCCGCCTTTCAGCGAGTCGCGCCACTCGTCCATCTGCACATGCGCGAACGGCACGGCATCAAGTCCGTAGGTTTTCATGAGCGGGTGTGTCGTCTTGGCCGCGCGGTGGGAATCGAACTCTTTCTTCAAAAGCGCGTCGACCGCCGAATTTAAGTTGAACGGAAAGCCTTTCGGACGCGCAGTGCCCAGCTTGTTATCGATATAAAAACAGCGTCGGCATTCGATAAAAAGGTCGATTTTCGATCTCGAAAGGCGCCATTTGCTGCCGCCGTAGTTCCATTCGGCCTTTCGCTCCGGCTTATAGTAGTTGCTCATTGCGAGCAGTATACACTGCCA
>JAFAPB010000089.1 GCA_019247335.1 Candidatus Kaiserbacteria bacterium | reverse complement strand
CAATAAATGCTTCGATCGCCTTGAAGTTCTTGGCGGGCGAGACCTTCACATCCGAACGGTGATCAGCGCCGCCGAAGACGATGCGATCGCTTTTGCCGCCGCGATCGATGCGGAAATAGTTGTAGGGATTCGAGAGGTCCTCGTAGGTCGCTTCGGGGAGGAAATCTTTTTTGACCTTTCCCGCGAGCATGTACGTCGTGTAAAACGCCTTTTTGAAATAGAGGCTGATCGGTTTCGTGAACGGCTCGTAGGTGGCAAGCAGCGCGTAGCGGGCATGGATCGTGCCGCGCGCGGTCTCGATCGTGATCGGCCCTTCGCCCGAGAGCGATTTCGCCTCGGTCTTTTCGTGGATCTGCGCACCGTATTCTTCGGCCTTCTTTGCGAGCGCGTAGAGGTATTTCAGCGGGTGGAATTTCGCCTGATCGGAGAGATCGAGCGCGCCGAAGTGCTTGAACGGCAGCGCGGCCGTGGCTTTTTTCATCGGGAGCCCGAGCGCCGTCGCGCCCGCAAGCAGAGAATCGATCTCTTTCGATTGGTCATCGGCAGAGGCGAAGAAAAAGTTGGAACAGCGCATAAACTCGCAATCGATCCCTTCTTTGGTGATGATCTTCTCGACGGTGTCGATCGCCTCGCCATGGGATTGGTAGGCGAGTTCGGCGCTTTTCTTGCCGAGCATCTTTTCGAGATCCTGCGGATCGGTGTCGAGGCTCTGGGTAAGAAATGCGGTCGTGACTCCCGTCGCGCCGTGGCCGATCGCGTCTTTCTCGATCAGTACCACGCGCAGGTTCTTCTTCGCGAGTAGATACGCCGCCGTGACGCCCGTGATGCCGCCGCCCACGACCGCGACGTCAACATCAAGGTCGCCCTCAAGGCGAGGGAACTTCGCAACGGGCGCGTCATCGTCCCAGATCGGTTTTTTTGCTCGTGCCATGCACGCAGTATCCGCTTTTGTTTCTGAACGCACCGTGAATCGTCTTCATCGGAAACTACCGCTTTGTGCTATAGTTTTCGAGCATCCTCATGAACATGAGGACGCGGAACATGAGCGATTTCGCGCAGATGCATATCTTCTTCTTCGTGACGACCGTCGTCGTCGTGATTCTCGCGGCACTGGTCGCCGTCGCGATCTTCTATGTCGTGCGAATACTCCGCACCGTCGACAGGCTCTCGAGCGAGGTATTGGAGGAAGGGCAGCTCCTGCGGCAAGACATCGCCGACCTGCGCATGAACGTGAAGGCCGAAGGCTTCAAGGTGAAGCACCTCTTCGGCTTCGTGCGAAAGCGGGCGGAGCGCATGGCGGGAATGAAAAAAAGCCGCACCGAGGAATAATTATTCGTTAACGCATGTACCATGGCAACGACAAATAGAAAAACGGCATTAGGGGCGGGCGCGCTTGCTGCAGCGGCTGCTGCCGCAGCCGCGGGCTACTACTTTTATGCGAGCCCGAATGCAAAGAAGAATCGGCGGATCGCCGCTTCGTGGACGGCGGGACTCAAACGCGAAGTCGTGAAGCAGGCGAAGAGCGTACAGAAAATGGACCGCAAGCAGATGCTCTCCGTGATCGACAAGGCCGTGCGCGCCTACGGCGCCGCGCGCTCGCTCGACCGCCGGGAACTCGCGCGCGCCGCGAAAGAGCTGCGCGATAACTGGCAGAAGCTCTCGCTTGAAGTGAGGCCCGTGAAAGCCGTCGCGCGAAAGACCGCCGCCCGGAAAACCGCCGCGAAACGCTCGAAGCGCGCACGGCGCGCCTAAAACATGCGGCGAGCGCTCCCCACGATCATTCCGCTTTTGATAGCGGCCGCTTTTGCGTACTATTTTCGCGCACCGCTCTCGGTCTTGGCCTCGCAGGCGTATCGCGAAGTCGCTCCCTGCTCGCGCCCCGTCACGTATTCGCTCGGCGCGATCGATCCTCGATTTAAGATCTCGACTTCGAGCGCGGAGGCCGCGATCGCGAGCGCGACATCTATCTGGGACAAAGTATCCGGGAAGACCCTCTTTGCATACGTACCGAGAGGCGGGGAAGTGACGGTCGATTTCGTCTATGACGATCGCCAGCAGACGACGGATAAGCTGCGCTCGCTCGGTATTTCCGTCTCGAGCGATCGCGCATCGTATGACAAGATCAAGTCGGAATACGACACCCTCTACGCGACTTATCGCGCAGAGAAATCGCGTTTCGACACAGAGAGTGCGCAGTTGACGCGCGATATCGCCGCCTACCAGGCGGAGGTCGCTGCGGCAAACACGCGCGGCGGCGCATCGCCCGCGGAATACCAGCAACTGCAGAACGAGAAGGCCGCACTCGTCGCGCGTCAGAATTCGCTTGAGAGTTCACAGAATGCGGTCAACCGCGACGCTGATGATGTGAACGCGCTCGTGACGACGCTGAATCGGCTCGCGGGCGTTCTGAATATCGATGCGACGAATTACAACAGCGCCGCCAAAGGGACCGATGAAGAATTTGAAGAGGCGGTCTACGAAAGCGCGCCCGGAAAAGAGAGTATTCACGTATATGAGTTCGACTCGCAGGCACGGCTCGTGCGCGTGCTCGCCCATGAATTAGGTCACGCGCTCGGACTCGAGCATGTCGATGATCCGAAGGCAATTATGTACCGACTGAACCAATCGACGAGCGCGACGCCAACGAGCGCCGATGTACAAGAGCTCAAAAACGTCTGCCGCATCTCGTAACAATTCAGAATCTTTTCATCAGCAGTTTGTTTGAATAAGCTCGCAGCCAAGCGATCATTCGCGCGGGAAATCCCCGATTGCTGCGACAGCGATTTTTTATTCGCGTAAATAAACGACTATGAATCAGAAGAACGAAAACCGCGACAACAAGGACGAGCAGCAGGGCGGCTCGCAGACCTCGGGTCAGGGCGGCTCGCAGAGCCAGTCCAGCCTCGAGAACGACATGGAAGATTCGGAATAGCCGCGGGCGGCCCGCCGCGAGGCGGGCCGCTTCTTTTTAACTTTTCACTATGGCAGAAGAAGAATCATTCAAAGAAAACGGCGCGGATATGGAGACGCCGCCGCGCAGCGCGTCGAACCCACGGCATTCGCAATCCTCGCAAACCTACTCCAACGATCCCGGGCGTCGCCGCGAGCGCCCTGATTCGGACGATCCGCACCAGCCCTAGCGTTTCTTGTCGAGCTCTTCTTCGAGACATTTGATCGACTCGCGCAGATCGACGCCTTTGCCGAGGATCGGCTTCCAGAGATCGCCTTTTCTCTTGAGGCGCTTTTCGATCGTCTCGATCGTGAAATCGCGCGGGTGCAAGCCTTTTTTCACTTCTGTCCATTCGAGCGGCGTCGAGACCGTCGCGCCTTTCGCGGGCCGCAGCGAATACGGCGCCGCGAGCGTCTGCCCGGTCCGGTTCTGGAGCCAGTCGACGTAGATCTTGTCGTGGCGTTTCGCGGGGGAGCGCTCGAGGCTCGTCAATTCCGGGATCCGCTCGTGCACGAGCCGCGCGACGAGCCCGGCGAATTCGCGCACGCGATCGTATTCGTAGCACGCGTGGAGCGGCACGTAGATATGGATCCCCGTTTTCCCGGAGGTCTTCGGGAAACTTTTTTCGCACGACATATCGAGCACGTCTTTGACCACCCGTGCGACCTCGATCACTTCTTCGAACGTATTCTCGCCGGGATCGAGATCGATCACATAAAAATCGGGCCGTTCGATCGACCCGACGCGCGAGTTCCACGGGTTAAGCTCGATCACGCCGAGATTCGCGATATAGAGCAGGGTTTCTTTGTTGTTGACGAGGACGTAGCGGATCTCTTTGTCGTTGGATTCGGAATGCACCATGGTCGTTTCGACAAAATCCGGCAGGTTGAGATCGCTCGAATCTTTTTGAAAAAACCCTGGCTTTTCGATGCCGTTGGGGTGGCGGTTTAAGACCATCGGCCGGTCTTTGAGATACGGCAGCACTATATCCGCCATGCGCTCGTAGTATTCGATCACGTCGCCCTTCGTATAGCCCTCGCCCGGCCAATACACCTTGTCGAGATTGCTGTAGCCGCTCCCGACTACGCTCTTTTTGTGTTCGATCCGTTCGGACGATTCCTCGCGCTCAAGCACAACGTCGGCCGGTTTCTTATCGCTGCGAAAGCCGATCACGATGGGATGTCGCATATGCAGGCCCTCGGTCCACTCGGTGAATTTCACCTCGACGATGATCTTCGGCGCAACCCACGTCGCGCTCCGCTCCACTTCGCGCGGGACCTCGAGCGGTTTTTTATCCGTGATGAGCGGCTTCAGCGTGTCATACACTTCTTTGAGCGAGGTGCCGCCCATACCGCCGCCGGTGTGGCCGACGTATTGCCATTCTCGC
>JAFAPB010000069.1 GCA_019247335.1 Candidatus Kaiserbacteria bacterium | reverse complement strand
CTTCACTTCACAACTCCGCCCTCCGTCGGGAGGGAGAGAAACGGGCGTAGGCCCAGAGACAGGAGAATTTCGATGGATACCCCAATGGAACGGACATTGCTCGCTGCAGTGGCCAAGGTTAGTCGTTCGCTTACCATCGCTATCAGAGGAATGGAACCTGAACCGCGGCTGCGACACCTCATCGATACGACCAGCGAACTGCCTTCAATCACAGAAGCGGACCTGAAGCTCGACGACGATGCCGTGCGTCACATCGCTGTGGTCATGTACGCAGTCGATACCCTTCCGCTCGATGAGAAGAAGAGTGCGAACGCGCGTAAGGCCGAAGCGGCCCTCGAACTGCTCAGATCCTATGGCGGTCGTTCCGGGGTTAACGGTGCGATTAACGCGCTCGCAACTGAAGCGGCTCAACACTGGAAAACTGAAACCGATTCCGCGATCGCGCTCGCATCATTTGATGCGTTGGCCGACTTCTGGATCGCGGCTCCGCCGCCCAACCGGGATGTGATCCGCTCGGGCATCAGTAAGGCGTGCGCAAGTACCGCTATCGAGCGCATCCATGAGACCATCCAGCATCAGTCTGGAAAAGAGGCATGGAAGGAGCAGGACACGTTATTCGACATGCTGATGGTCTACTTCACGCGCATGCTGATCGACAAGGACTCGCGCACTGCCGCAGCTACCGCGCGCATTGGAATGCGGCTCTTCGAGTCGAAGTCCGCCGGTGCTACCGCGCCGATCATCGATAGGGCGGAACGTGAACTTATGCTGACGAACGCTGGCCTGAAATACGCCTCGTTCGCGGGCACGAAGTTCAAGCTCGAGCGCATTGACGAGAAGACGATGCGCGCGGTCGTTGTCGGCGAATTGCATCCGACTGCCGACCGGAGCATCGACATGGACGATCTCGTCGCCAGATACACAAAATCGGGCGAAGACTGGATCAACCCGTACTTCGGGAAGGTCGAGATCGAGGTCGTGTTCAAGCGGGCAGGGAAGCCGACCCAGGCGATCGTCATCAAGGGTCGCGCTCCGAAACCGGGCGAGCCCGTTTAATCGGCCTGATCAACCGCATTCTGTTCTGAACTCTGCTTACCGCCGGCTGGGCATCTGTCCAGCCGGCGTGAACTTTTTATATTCATTGACCTGCCAGCGAGAGAGTTGCATAGTTGCCCTGGAATGTGGACGAAGGTCCATGCTCCTTCACATGGGGACACGAAGGTGTCCTTTCCTATCACCTCCGCCCTTCGAAGGAAGGGTTCATGAGCCAAGTGCTCGAAAGGAGACACAATGTTGACTGGAGAATCCCAGTTGATGAAAGTCCTTCGGGACAACTCCGCGCTCAAGCAGCAGCTTGAGCCGCTTGGGCCGGTCGATCGGCTGACGCAACTTCTCTCAACCGCATACAAGATGTATGCGGACAAGGACATCCCATACGCGGAGCTCTCAGCGCAGACCAACCAATACATCGTCTACGTCAATTGCGCGATCGGCGACATCGAGACGGAAGCAGAGACCGCGGCTAGAAAGCGTGCAAAGACAATGGTGGTGCTCGCCTCGCACGCCATGAAGCACCCGGAAGCCAATGTCGATCTCCTGACCCGGCTTATCAATCCGGCAGCGGCACGGTGGGCGAATACACGCTTCGACGAAGAAGCGGCAGAGCTCATCGACTCGATCGTGCGGCTGTATCGCAAGGCCCCCGTCGCCATGCGCCAAGCAATCACGAGCGCGGTGAACCACGTCTGCAGGACCATCACATTGCCGCGGCTGGTGAGTTCTATCGTGAGCATCACCCAAAGCCAGGGAGAGTGGTGGATCGCTGGCGACACGATCGTCGATTCATTGCTCATCGCGTTCATCCGCAAAATGATCACGAGCCTGCCCGGCAATATCCCGGACATGGTCCGGATCGGGATCGATCACAACCGCCTCGTCTACGAAGCGGCGCTCCATTTGGTCCTTGGCTCGGAGCTTTCTACTCAAGGACGATCGCACTTGATGACCTATGCGCAGTCGGTCGGGGAGACCGATGAGGTCGCTCGCAGTCTCCATGCGGAACTGAAAGGCCGCTGGACCATCTGCCCGCCCAAGATCACCCATGACGATAAGCGGGCCGTACTCGCGCTCGACTTCCCGACGCAGGTTGATGAGGCGCACCAGCATCTCGCTCAGGAAAGTGCCGCGATGAAAGCGGACTCATGGGCCAACCCGCACCACGGGAAAGTGCTCGTCGAGCTCGTCATTCTCGTCCGCGGCGAGATCTCTATGGTAAAGGTGGTCGGTGGACGTGCGCCCGAAAAAGCCGAAGCGGCGTGACGACCGCTCAAGTTCTAGACATCTATCCGCCGGCGATCCTCGCGATCGCCGGCGCGAACTTTTTAAAATCGAGGACCGTTGACCCAGCGCTTCGCCAGGCGCCATAAGATATACAACGCGAGGATGACGAGAAGGTAAAAGAGCCACGCGGTGCTGAATGTGTAGACCGCTGCAACCGCTGCCGTTTGAATACCGGTATGCAGAAGCGAATTATTTTTTGAGGTGGCTTTCGGCGACGATGTGCCGAAGCCTTTGACGACAGAGGTCGTCGCATGCGCGTTTGATGCGCGACTATTTTGCGGTTGATCCAAATACTGCGAGAAGTATTGTGCGCCTGCAGTGCGCAATTTTTCCGTCTGCGCGATCACCGCATTCGCCGCTTTCGTCACAACGGGGAAGGTGCTCGATGCGGATGAGAGCGCGCCTTTCGCACTCTCGACCGATTGCTGCACGCCGCTCGGCAACTCCAGGATCTTCGGCGTCACCAAGACGCGCACAACGCTCGTCTCGTCGCTCTCGCTGCCGGATTTGAAACGCGCCGAGAGCGCGTGCGCGCCGATCTTTGCGGACCAATCAGCGGAAACGAGCTGCGAGCCTCCGGCCGGCAGCTCGATATCCTTCGTATCAAATGCCGTGCCATCGGCGAGAAAGTCGACGGTGCCGACCATTTCTTTCGACGTCGCATTGTAGATCGCCGCGTATACCGTGATTGCTTCTCCCTCGCTCGCAGTCGCCCGAGAGACCCAGATCGGCTCATGCGGGAAGCCGAAGGCAAGCGCGGAGGCACCGAGCGGCAGAAGGAGGGAGAGGAGCGCACAAATGAGGACCTTGCTGCGCATATCCCAAGTATAGCCTCCGGCGCGTATTACAATAGAAGGACTATGCAGCCGTCCCCGGTGAGCTCCTTTTTCCGATTCCTGCTCGGATTTCTTACCTTCATCAGCGTGAGCTTCGGCGTGACCTACGGCGTGAACGTGATGGCGCAGGCCAAGGATGCGGCGCAGCATGCCGCCGCCGCAAAGGCGATCATGCTCGAACAGGACACAAATTGAAATCGGCGCCTACGCAGAGACGCCGATGACACCGTTCCTCACGCGGTGCCGATGATGAGAGGGCAGAGCGGCACGAAGTGCGCCGCAGCGAGCTGCCGGACCGTGTCGTATTCACAGCCGGCGATCCGCTGCAATTCACGTTCGAGGTCTCACTCGTACGCAGCGAACGCTTCGTCCGATGTCACGTCGAACAACAAGAGTTCAGTAGGCGTACGGCTCGGGCGCACGTGTCGCATGCCCGCGGGCCACTCGAATGCATCTCCGGCGATGACCGCTTCCGCGATCCGTTGCCGCCTTAGCTGTTCGGCTTCATAGCTGGCGATCGTCATGCGGCTGGCTCCAACACAAACGGTGCGAGTGCTTTCGGCAGAAACTCCGGATACACTGCGAAAATTTGCGCAATGTCGGACCGGTGACGCGCTTTGATGGTTTCGATGTCGACCGGCTCTTCCGCCAGCACCTTACGAACGAAATCCGTCACTTCGGGGTCCACTAGCTCGTCATGCTGTTCCAGGAATTTGAGTAAATCCGCCTTGTCGTCGTCGGGGTCGTGCCACGCGTAGTCGATGGTTTTCATGAGGCGTCCCTCCCAGGACATGTGCTGCTCGAATACTAAAGCGGCACTGTCGTTTGGCAAGCAAAAGAAAAACCGGCTCAGACCCGAGTACGGCACGCTGGGTCTGGCCGGGGCCCGCTTAGGAGGAGCGGGAAAACGATCAAAAGAATGAAACTGATAGCAGAGGGGAGTCCGTCCTGGACAACCCCGCTGCCGCATCTGAAGCCGTGATCAGGCTTCCACTTGTGCCCAGAATATCTGGGACAGGTGAACTCCGCATTGCTCGCAGACCTGCAGGAAGTCCTTTCGCAGATCGTCGCGATGCATTACGAAATCACCGCCTCGGCCTTCGAGAAGATTGGCGACGTCCTCGAGTATGATCTGCCGGATGACCGGTGACATACTTTTGGTCGCGCCCTCGAAGAAGGTGATCACATGGATACGCGGATCAAGGGATAACATAGCACTTTTCTCCGTCAGCCTGTTGGGAACAAACTGACGCTTCCCCTGTGAACGTTCAAAGACGTTCATTCTTGTACTTATATAATAGTAGCATTTTTTGTGAAAAAGTCAATATTCGGCTCAATAGAGCCAAAAATGGAAACGGCACCGCGAACGAGCGCGATGCCGAGTCTTGCGATTCCGACAAGCCTCTTTACCGGACCACAGGCACAACTGGTACAGACATGAGAAATCCGATCTACAACCTATAGGCATGTCTTACAGCATCTGACTGAGGATCACTCCCATGCCGATAAGCAGGGCAGATATCGCGACCCACAGCGGCGGATTGAAGCCCGCCTCGTGCGTCCGAATCGTAGCTTGCGGAATCGAGGATGAACGTAGCGTCATCGAACCTCTCCGTTAAGCTTGAGGGATTTCTGATGACACCTCCCGCGAAGATAGTACCTGTTGTGCGGATAGATTCATAATCTTGACCACGTTGCGCAGCTCGCGTAGTATGCGCGGCACAAGGCCAGAGAAAGCGGGTAGCCGAAAGGCTTTCATGTCATAGGACGCCTGCCGAGGTCGAACTCCCATCTGCTCACGCAGATCGAGGCCTTGGAATACCAGTAGGCTCTTTTGCGTTTATGGCAAAAACCAAAGCAGAAAAACAAGTGATCATCACGCGCCTCGAGGAGGCGTTCAAGAACGCGACCTCGACAGTATTCGTGCACTTCAACGGCGTCTCGGTCGCCGACGAATCCGCGCTCCGCCGCGACTTCAAGAAGCAGGGCGTGACGTACCTCGTCGCGAAGAAGAGCTTGATCCGCCGCGCGCTCGATACGCACGGTCACAAGCACGACGAGCTTCCGCTCGAAGGCGAAGTGGCGGTCGCATACGGCGGCGAAGGGGATGCGACGGCTGCCGCGCGCCTCGTGCACGATGCGGGCAAGAAACTCGCTGACAGGCTCGCGATCCTCGGCGGCATCTTTGAGGGAAAGCTCGTGGGGCAGACCGAAATGCGCGAGATCGCGACGATCCCGCCGATGGACACGCTCCGCGCGATGTTCGCACAGATCGTGAACTCGCCG
Organism: Candidatus Kaiserbacteria bacterium; assembly: GCA_019247335.1. GTDB lineage: Bacteria > Patescibacteriota > Minisyncoccia > Phycocordibacterales > UBA2100 > UBA10103. The sequence continues at coordinate 7,601 of JAFAPB010000069.1, read as the reverse complement.
CGCCAGCGGCTCGCGGTCGTCTTGAGCAAAGTCGCGGAAACGAAGAATTAATAATCGCTAATCATTACAACCATGAATCAGGATCAGATAATCGAAGCGGTCGAAAAGATGACGGTGCTGGAGTTGAACACCCTCGTCAAAGCGATCGAGGAGAAGTGGGGCGTTTCCGCGGCGGCTGTCGCGGTCGCGGGCCCGGCAGCGGGCGGTACCGCTGCGGAAGAGAAGTCGGAATTCGACGTCGAACTCACGGCGGCCGGCGATCAGAAGATCGCGGTCATCAAGGTCGTGAAGGAGGCGCTCGGCCTCGGCCTCGCCGAGTCGAAGACGCTCGTCGAATCGGCTCCGGCCATGCTCAAGACCGGCGTGAAGAAGGAAGACGCCGAGGCGTGGAAGAAGAAGATCGAGGAAGCAGGCGGCAAGGTTACGCTCAAGTAATTTCCACTGTCTTAAAACAAAGCGGCCGCAAAAAACTGCGGCCGCTTTGCATTTGGGAAGAACTGGGCGCCGTTAAGGCGAGACGTGCGCAACGGTGGCGAGTTCACGCAGGAATGACGCTGCGGCGCGCTCGAATGCAGGGAGTTCGTCGGGCTTCGTAGCCCGTAACATTTGCCTCGTTGCATCGACGAACCCACGCGCCTGCTCGATCGAAATAGGGAAGTTCACTGTCGAGAACATGTCCTCAATGCCCTCGGCGGTGACCCATGCGCGGTCGAATTCGATGACGAGCGACGCGATCTTGCCGCTTCGCATCAACAGGCCGCAAACTTCCGTGGCTGAAATTTCGCGGACCAGAAACAGATCGCCTTTGCCCGGATCATCGGGCGCTGCCGGCATCGTCGTCAAGCAGATGCAATAGCCCACACGCAATTTATTCGGACCGGCCATGACGGCCTCCTCACAATGGTTGCTACTTTTTCCATCAAACATTCGAACGAAAGTCCTGTCAACATAAAACGATGGACCCCGCGCAAGCAGGGTCCTCGCCGTTCTCCTTGGAACGGTTAGATGCGGACAACGCACTCGACGGCGTCGTGCAGCTGGATGCCGGGCCGCCACGGGAGCGAGCGCCGCGGGCTCACGTAGCCCTTCGAGCGCACGTAATCCACGAAGCTGCGGTAAGCGGGCTCCGGCACGAAGGTGCCGCCATAGATCAGCGCGCGAAGTTCGCGCATGCGCGGATCCGCGCGAATGATGAAATCGACGAGCCGCTGATACAGGCCGTCGCGTGTCATACGGCGGTGGCGAAGTCTGGTAACCGAGTCCATGGACGCCTCCAGAAATGTGGAGGGGACCGAAGTCCCACTGGATATATTATACAGCACAATTGCTATGTGTCAACTGTGCTTATGATGCGCTGCGGTACCATGCAGGCGTGACCTTCGTCTATCTCGGCCTCGGCTCGAATCTCGGCGATCGCGTCGGCAATCTGCGCCGCGCGATCGACATGCTCGGGCGTCGTCTCACGCTCGAAAAGATGTCGTCTATCTACGAGACCAAGCCGCACGGCGTCGAAGGCGAGCAGCCGCTCTATTTGAATATGGCGATCGGTGCGAAAACGGATCTGCAGCCGCTTGATCTTTTGCTCTTCGCGCATTCGATCGAGCGCGAGCTCGGACGGGAGAAGAATTCTCATGCGCTGCCGCGGGTCATTGATATCGACATTCTCCTCTACGGCGAAGAGGTGATCGATACGCGCGATCTCACGGTCCCGCACGCGCGCATGCACGAGCGCGCCTTCGTGCTCGTGCCGCTCGAAGAGATCGCATCATTCGAGATCCACCCGACGCTCAAAAAACCGATCGTCGACGTGCTCGATGAGCTCGGTGACACCAGTGAGATCATCTGGCAGCTCGACGAGAGGCTATGAGTGCGTTCGAGTGGTGGAAGCGCACCTACCTCATGGGCATCGTGAACGCGACGCCGGATTCCTTTTCCGGCGACGGCCTCATGCGAGGCGACGATTGGATCGAACGCGCGATCGAGCAGGCGAGACAAATGGAAGCTGACGGCGCTGACATCTTGGATATTGGCGGCGAGTCGACACGGCCGGGCTCCTCGCCGGTTTCCCTCGAAGACGAATTAGCGCGCGTCATCCCACTCATTGAGCGGCTTGCAGGCGAAGTCTCCATCCCCATCTCTATCGACACGTACAAAGCGGAGGTCGCACGCCGCGCGATCGCTGCGGGCGCGTCGATCGTGAACGATGTCTGGGGCGGACGCATGGATCCCTCGATACTCTCTGTCGCGGCAGAAAGCGGTGCGTACATCGTGCTCATGCACAATCGCAGCAAGCCCAAGGATGCGGCGCAGTCGGAGAAACTCGGCGGCCGCTATGTCGGCGTTGAGTATGGGGATCTTGTCGGCGATATAAAAAAAGAATTACAGGAACAAATTGATGCCGCGCTCGCGGCAGGTGTCGCGCGCGAAAAAATTATCATCGATCCCGGTATCGGATTCGGGAAGACCGTCGAGCAAAATCTTGAGCTCGTGCGACGTATGAACGAATTCGCCGACGTGGGATATCCCATTCTCGTCGGCCCGTCGCGCAAATCGTTCGTCGGCTACACGCTCGATCTGCCGCCTGAAGAGCGGTTAGAGGGAACGGCAGCGGCCGTCGCGCTCTTGATCGAGCGCGGAATCTCGATCGTGCGGGTGCACGACGTGCGCGCGATGAAACGCGTCGCAGCGCTCGTTGATGCGGTCGTTCACTCATGAAGTGGCTATCCACAGCGCTCAAATCGAGACCGCGGTGGGTGCTACTATCAGGGTATGAAAGAAGATTTCTTGGGTTCGTTCATCGGTTCGGGTACGCGCGCACAGCTGATGCGCGTCTTTATTTTTAATCCGTCTGAAGTTCTTTCGCTCTCCGGAATTACCAAGCGCGCAGGCGTCTCATCGCAGGCGGCGGCACGCGAAGTGCGTGTCCTCGAGCGGCTCGGCGTCGTTCGCCGCGGCAAGTCGTTCGCTATCCAGCTTTCCAATGGTACGAAGCGTATGGTGCAAGGGAAGCAGCGCGAAGACCTCTGGACCCTCAATAAAGACTTCAAGCATCTCCGCCCACTTTCTTCTTTTGTGCATGAGACCTCGCCCGTCAAATACGACAATATCGTCGGTGCTCTCCGCCGCGGCGGCAGGATCTCTGCGGTCATCCTCTCGGGCGCCTTCATGGGCGATCCGACACGACCGGCCGACATCATCGTCGCCGCGGACCCCTTGCACGAGCGCAAGCTTGAAACCGCGATCAAGCAATTGGAACCCCAGTTTGGCCGCGAGATTCGCTACGCAGCCTTTTCCACCCCCGAGTTTCGTTACCGCCTCACGATCCAGGACCGATTGATCCGCGATACCCTCGATTTTCCGCACCTCGTCCTTCTCGATCGGACACGGCTTCTCTAAAACGGCTCTATTGAGCCACCGACCTATCCACACGGCCCCGTTTACGGGGCCGTGCCCCTATTCATGATTGTTATGATTTAAGCCATAAGGGGTCGAAACCTTACGCATCTATAAAAGGACGCGTATTTAAAAACCTTAGCAATTAACTCATTATATGATCGTTACACAATCGGCAGGCGCGGTGCAGGGCTCGTTCTACGACCTCTGGTATACCGTCGCCCAGTACGTTCCGGCGATCCTCGCCGCGATCGTGGTCTTCATCATCGGTTGGATCGTGGGCATCATCCTCTACCGCGTGGTAGTCGAGGTCGTCCGCGTTCTCCGCATCGACGACGCCCTCCGCGCCGCGGGCATGAATGACGCCGCGAAGCAGGCGGGCATCAGCCTCGACGTGGGCAAATTCCTCGGCACGCTCGTCGAGTGGTTCGTGATCCTGGTCTTCCTCGTCGCGGCGCTCGACATCCTCGGTCTCACGCGCGTCACTATCTTCCTGCAGACGGTCGTCCTTCTGTACTTGCCGCAGGTTATCGTCGCGGCGCTTATCCTGATCTTGGGCGCCATCGTCGCCGAGGTCGTTCGCGGCCTCATCGCGCACTCTGCGCGCGCAGCAGGCGCGCATAGCGCGAACTTGGCCGGCACGGTCGCGAAGTATGCGATCTGGATCACGGCTGTCATGGCCGCGCTCACGCAGCTCGGCATCGCGACCGAGATGCTCCAGACGTTGTTCACCGGCATCGTGGTCGCGCTCTCGCTCGCCTTCGGCCTCGCATTCGGCTTGGGCGGCAAGGACGCTGCCGCGCGCACGATCGAGCGCATTCGCTCGGAGATCGCGCACGGCGATCGGATGTAATTTTCCCGACACGAATGAAGTGCGGCCGCCCCACAAGGCGGCCGCATCCGTTTGCCTGCGCACGCAGGCACGATAAACTTGCTCCTATGGACGCCGAGACGCGCATCCAAGAGATCAAGGACCTCGTCCGCGAATTCCGCGATGCGCGCGACTGGCAGAAATACAACGACCCTAAGAGCGTCGCGGAGGCGCTCTCGATCGAGGCGGGAGAACTCCTCGAGTGCTTCCTGTGGAAAGAGAAGCCCGACATCGCGGAACGTTTCAAGAACGATCCTGTCTTTCGCGAGCATGTTGCGGAAGAACTCGCCGATGTGCTTATATACGCCATTCATATGGCGAACGAAACCGGCATCGACATGGCGGCCGCCGTGCGCGACAAGATCGCGAAGAACGAGGCGAAGTATCCGGTCGCGGCGTGGAAGGGCATACCGACTAAGAACATCGGCGCGAACTGATGTATGCAGGCCGTCATTCTTGCAGCGGGCCGCGGCTCGCGAATGGGAGAGCTTACCGATGTCACGCCGAAGCCGCTCTTGCAGGTCGGCGGGAAGACGCTTTTTGAATACGAATTGAGCATCCTTCCCGAATCGATCGATGAAGTCATCGTCATCGTCGGGTACCTTGGCGGCGCGATCCAGAAGCGCTTCGGCGGCGAATACGGGAATAAGCGCATCCTCTATGTCGAACAGGAAAAACTCGACGGCACTGCGGGCGCGTTGTGGCGCGCGAAAGATCTCCTCAAGGGCCGTTTCCTCGTCCTCATGTCGGACGACATCTATGCGAAAGACGATGCGGCGCGTATTCTTGAGCGCGACGACTGGGCGCTTGTCGTCCAGGAGCTCGACGACATGAAAAGCGGCGGCAACGTGGAGATCGATGCCGAGCAGAATATTCTCGCGGTGAAAGAGGGGAATCACTCCGGTCCCGGTCGGATCGGCACGAATATGTTCGCGCTCGACACACGGATCTTCGAATGCGACCTCGTGCCGAAATCACCGGGGAATGACGAATATGGCTTGCCGCAAACGGCACTCGCCGCCGCGCATAAACTCGGAATTGCGTACAAAGCAGTGCCGGCCACCTTTTGGATACAGATCACCGATCCGACCGATCTCGCGAAAGCGGAAGAGATCCTTGGCGCGCGCGCTTGACGGAAATTTCTATCAGCTATACAGCGCAATGCTTAACCATTGCTTCATCGCTCGTGCGCAAAAATTCGCGCACGGGTCGAATTATTCGTACCTCTCTAAACAAACACGACTATGGCAAATCAGAACAATCGCTCCAATCGCTCCAATAGCTCAAACAGTTCAAGCAAGCGAGGCTTCGCGGCGATGGACAAAGAAAAGCAGCGCAAGATCGCTTCGATGGGCGGCAAGGCGAGCCACGGCGGCAGATCGAGTCGCGGCAGCAGCCGGTAGCTTCCAACCTCACCTTCTTAAAAATCTAAACGATACGTATGGCAAACCAGAACAACAATCAGCGCGGCTCGAGCAATCGCGGCTTCGCGGCGATGGACGAAGAAAAGCAGCGCGAGATCGCTTCGAAGGGCGGGCAGTCGCAGGGCAAAGAAAATAATCCGGGCAACTTCGCGAATGATCGACAGAAGGCGGCCGAAGCGGGCCGCAAAGGCGGACAGGCTTCGCGAGGCAATACCTCAAATCTGAACGATCAGGATTAATTCGAAAATATTAGCAAACTAAAAAAATCACTATGGCAGATCAAGGCAATTCCGGACAGTTCGGCAATCGCTCCGACACTGAGGAGCAGGCTTCGAAAGGAGGATCGGCGAGCGGCGGCAACTTCAAGAATGACTCCGAGCGCGCTTCCGAAGCGGGCAAGAAAGGCGGCCAGGGCAACGACTAACGCATGACGAGGCGGGCATAAAGCGGGCTTTCGGGCCCGCTTTTGTCGTTGCGGTGCGCTGGCGAAGCGCTCTATAGAGCCGTCAAATCGGCATTTTCCTAAAAAACGGCTTAAAATTTGACACCGATAAGCGGCCCGCGTATACTCCGCTCTACATATGTGTTCGGAAATGGGTACGAAAAAGCGGCAACCGTAGAGCGGGGAGACTCGCTACACCTCGGTGGCCGCGAAAGCGGCCTTTTTCATGCTCTGAGAGAAATCGAATGGGCGCGACCGGACACGTATGTCGCTCGTTGACATACGAAATACTGACATCGCATCCGCGCGCGGAATTTTCTGCGTGGCGGATGAATCAAAGAATCAAACAACTTCTCGTTTCGGTTATAGTCTTTCCGAAACGGGATGCAGGAAAACGAAAAAAGAAAGCAAAAGTCTTGTCCGTTTGTAGCGGACAAGCAGACGCGGTTCTCAGAATTCCTGACGGGAGTTCTGAGTAAGGGCGTGTGGTGGATGCCTTGACTGAAGAAGGCGATGAAGGACGTGGTTTAGCTGCGATAAGCTCCGGTAAGGTGCTAAGCAACCGTTATACCCGGAGATTTCCGAATGGGGAAACCCTTAGAAGTAACCCTTCTAAACTCGCAACTTAAACGATTGCGAGAGCAGACCTTGGGAAGTGAAACATCTCAGTACCAAGAGGAAAAGAGACCAATAGGTATTCCCTTAGTAGCGGCGAGCGAAACGGGAAAAGCACAAACTCAGCCTCAAAAACGTATCGTCGATAGTGGCGGCACGTTTTTGGGTATGGGGGTTATAAGGCTACAGCGCTGGCAACAGGTAGAGTCACAAAATGCTTAGTTAGTGGAACGAGCTGGGAAGCTCGACCCCAGGGGGTAATAGTCCCGTACACGAAAACGAAGCATCTCTATGGCTGTAGTTCTTGAGTAGCTCGAGACACGGATAGCTCGGGTGAATTCGCCGGAACTAACCGGCAATGCTACATACTTCTTCAGATCGATAGTGAACTAGTACCGTGAGGGAAAGGTGAAAAGAACCCCGGTGAGGGGAGTGAAATAGAACTGAAACCACATGTCTACAAGGAGTCGAAGAGGTCCTAGACCTCGACGGCGTGCCTATTGAAGAATGAGCCAACGAGTTGATGCGTACGGCTTGGCTAAGGCCTATCGGCTGGAGCCGCAGCGAAAGCGAGTGTGAATAGCGCGACTTTGTCGTACGTATCAGACCCGAAGCCGGGTGAGCTACCCATGAGCAGGATGAACTCGCGAGAGATCGCGAGGGAGGTCCGAACCCGTAGATTGTTCAACATCTTGGGATGACTTGTGGGTTGGAGTGAAAAGCTTATCGAACTCGGTAATAGCTGGTTCTCTCCGAAAGAGCTTTCGGGCTTGCGTCGTGTGATCCCTTTGGGGGTAGAGCACTGGAAGAAGCGGATAGGCCGAAAGGCCACTGCCTCTATCAAACTCCGAATACC
>JAFAPB010000010.1 GCA_019247335.1 Candidatus Kaiserbacteria bacterium | reverse complement strand
ATTTCAGCATCCTCGCGTACTGGTTCGGCAAACCGCTTACCGATGCGGGCAAGAAAGTCGATCTCAACGGCGACGGCAAGGTCAACCTCGTCGATTTCAGTATCCTCGCGTATCACTGGAAACGGAAATGAAATACTTTATTACGGCACTTATATCCTTCCTGCTTCCGTCGCTGTGCATGGCTGCGGACGCGTCGCTCACCTTCCGAATGATCTCGGACTCGGCGAGTTCCACGCGCGTCGAGCTCTCGCTTGCGTCGAAACTACCGCTCAACGCGCTCGAAGCAAGTATCGCGATTCCGGAAGGACTCATGGTACAGGATATCGATGCTGCGGGCTCACCCGTTGCGTACTGGATCGAATCACCGCACTTTGATAAGACGGCGCGCACGGTCTCCTTCGCAGGTGTCGTGCCGGGTGGGAAAACCGGCGGCACCGTGCTCACGCTTGATCTGGCACGCGGGCAGGGCGATATGAATCTCTCCATTACATCGGCGCGCGCGTTCGAAGATTCTCCTGATGGAAAAGAAGTCTCGCTCAAGAAAGGCGCGATCGACCTATCCCCCTCGGCAAAATATCGCACATGGGGCGCCTATATACTGATAGTGTCGCTCGCGTTCGCTCTGTATCTGGTTTTCAGACATCTGCGCGTTCGATTCTCATTGAAATGAAACGGATTATCTCGGCGATCGCGCTTCTCTCATTCGGTTTTCCGATCGCCGCTTTCGCGGCGACACTGACTTTTTCTTCCGGCTCGTCCTATTCGATAGGGGACTCGATTCCGGTCTCCGTGCTCGTTGCGAGCGACGCCTCGATAAATGCCGTCGGCGCGACGGTCGCGTACCCGAAAGACTCGCTCGAACTCCTCTCCGTGTCGAAAGCGGGCTCTATCATTAATTACTGGGCGCAGGAGCCGACATTTTCACAATCGGACGGTACGGTGAATTTTCAGGGCATTATCTTCGATCCCGGCTGGAACGGATCGGGCGGGAAAGTTGTGCAACTCATATTCAAAGCAAAGCAGGCCGGCGCCGCGGCGCTCTCGTTTTCAGACGCGCAGGTCCTCGCGAACGACGGGAAGGGAACCAACATTCTGACCGCGGCGCCGGCATACTCGCTCACGATCCGCGCCGCAGCGCCCGCGCCGGCACAAAACACACCGACACCCACGCCTGCCCCCGCACAGAGTTCCTCATCAGGAGGGTCGCCAAAAATAACATCGTCGACCCATCCGGATGAAAATCGCTGGTACAACAAGTCCGCGGTCTCGCTCGATTGGTCCAATGTACCCGGCACGAGCGCGGTCCGGATCGGTTACGACAAGTCGCCGAGCGGCACGCCGACCGTTCTCTACGGCGCGATCTCGCATAAAGACCTCACGCTCGGCGAAGGCATCTGGTACTTCCATGTACAGGATCAGACGGCATCCGGTTGGGGACCGATCGCGACCCGCCGCATAAAGATCGACATGACGCCGCCGCTTGCGATGAATCTACGTTTCCCGCATGGCGCGACATCGACCGATCCGCGGCCGGTCGCGCTCTTTAATACGACCGACGCTCTCTCCGGCGTCGATCACTATTCGATCGCCATCAACGGCAACAGCCTCTTTACGCTCACGACTGAGGACGTGGAAAGCAACCCGTACGCGCTGCCCGAGCAGGCGCCGGGACCGGGCACGCTTTTCGTGAGCGCCTACGACGCAGCGGGCAATTCAACGAGCGCGAGCGGGAATTTCGATATCGAAGGAATCATCCCGCCGAAACTCGACCCCATACCCGATATCCAAAGCGGCGACCTTCTCCAGGTAACAGGTATCGCGATGCCGAGCTCGCGCGTCGACCTCTACGTCACGGATGCGAATGGCAATGAATCATCGCAGTGGACGCGCACCGCAGGCAACGGCGCGTTCAAGGTCATCTGGAATTCCATATTGTCGCCGGGCACGTATCGGGTCTCCGCGAAAGACACGGACGATAAGGGCGCGACCAGCATCAAAACCGATCCGGTCACGTTTCAGGTCGAGCCCGCAGTGATCGGACACATCGGTAAATTTATTTTTCTCAAACAGAATGCGATCCCCGCGGTCATCGTATTCGGCATACTCATGCTGATCGCGCTCCTCTGGCTCTTCGAACGCTCCTACCATGGCGAACTGATCCATCGTCATCCCAAGGGCGATCACGCGCATGTGCTCGTCCATA
>JAFAPB010000021.1 GCA_019247335.1 Candidatus Kaiserbacteria bacterium | reverse complement strand
TCCGCGAGGTCGATCTTGCCGTCGCCGTTCACATCAATCTTCGCGTCGGAGATGTCATTGGGCTTCGGCTCGATCACCTGCGACTGCGGCGCCGGAGGCGCACCGGCGGCACCCGCGCCGGCGGGCGGCGAGGACGGGGTCGGCGATGAATTATTGTTGCCGGAGTTTGAGCCGGTATCGACAACAACGACGCTCAGTATGACCTGCGCGACGGATGCGAGCGGATTGGCTGCGATCGGAGACGCGTGCAGCGAATATTCGTAGAGTCCCGCGACGAGAATGATGGCCGCGGCGAAGATAACGAGCGGCCGTTTCATGTTATTTCACCGAGACCGATATCTTGATCCGCCGCTTGAGGAAACGCAGGATGAGAAAGACGATGATGAGGACCGCGAGGAACGCGAGCGTGTACCACACGGGGACGACCCAGAAGGTCACGCTTGCGCTCGTGAGCGTATTCCCTTCGCCGTCGACAATAGTCGCGACGGCCTTGTAGCGGCCGATAGCGGGACCGCCCGGGTTCCAGTCGAATTCCATCTTCTTCTCCGTCGTCGGCAGTACAATTTCACCCTCGATCGGGACCTCGCCGGCGAGCTTGCCGAGCATGTTATAGATCTCGATCTTGCCGCGCGGCTCGAAGTGCACGGTGCCGGTGTTTTTGAAGAGGATAATGAACGGCACCGGCGGCCGCTGCAAGAACGGCGCAACGCTGAAATTCAATATTTGTCCGCTCTCCGTGTGCGATCCGGGGATCGCCACCAAAACGAGCATGCCCACCTGGGTGCCGACCTTGAGCGATTGCCCGTTCTCGGTCAGCTGCGTCGCTTTGAAGAACATCGCACCGAAGTGTCCCCCCGGCTCGGCGTTCGCCGGCGCGGTGATCGTGTACGGAATGTCGCGCGATTCACCTTTTTTAAATTTGAATGATTGCGTCGGCAGCGTGATCCAATCGCGCACGCTCGAAACTCCCGGCGCGCGACCGACGAATTGAAACGTATCGGAATTCGCGACCGGCACGAAGTCTTGGATGGAGACGTCGACATTCACGTCGCTGTCGCTCGCATTAGTGAGCCGGATCGTACCTGAAACCGACGCGCCGGGCTGCAGCGTCTCGGAGATCTTTACCGGCTGAATGGTGAGCCCGGTCGCCGCGAGTGCGAACGCGGGCGCGACTATGATGAGCGCCGCGATACCCGGAAGCGTGCGCAGCATTTTCATACGGGGTTAACTATAGCGCACTTTAGTTACCCGTCGCGGTATAGGTAAGGGGCGCGGTGTACGAGCCCGTCTGCTGCGTGACGCCGACTTTGAGATAGTACTGCACATCGTTGAGGTGCGCGTTCGCATTGTAGGAGCCTGCACCCGCATTGCCGATCTGACGCTGCACGGTCGACGACGAGATGCCCGCATAGAGCGTGGCCGCATTGTCGGTCAGGTAATTGTCGGCGCTCCCCCACCAGCTCGGCGCGAAGAAGAAGGCGCCGTTGGTAGACGAGGCACTCATGACGCGGAACGCCAGTTCATTACCGGAGTTGCCGAGCGAGCTGATGCGGACAGCGTTGCCTGCCGATGAGGTCGCGGCGCCGTTGATCCACTCGGTCTGGTCGGGGATCTGTACCGATGTGTTACCGCCGAGCTGAAGGTTGTTATTGCTGGTCGATTTGTTATCGCCCGAGAGCGTGACAAGCCAGCCGTTGGTGTCATTGGTCGTGACCGAGAGCGTGGTCGTCGCCATAAGCGCAGTGCCCGGCGTGACGTTGGTCGCGCCGTTGGCGAAGCCTTGGTTGGTCGTTGTAAAGGTGAGCGAGGTCTGGACCGATACGTTGAGCGTCACCGCCTGACCGGCGGCGTATACCTGCGCCGCAAGGGCGAACGGTATAAAAAGCGCGAGCGTAAGCGCAACAGCCTCTATAAGAGTCTCAAAATGACCCGTCTTTTTAAAGATGCCATTACCCATGCGTTGAAATGGCCATAAGAACCACATGAAAAGCGTAGCATGTCCACATTTCCGTCCACACAGTTATCAACAGGGATATACACCTCTCGTCCCCGCGCTGTAAACAGCTTATCCCTAGGGATTTGCAGTCGCCGTATAGGTGATATTGGCCGTATACGTGCCGTTTTTCTGGGTAATCGGCACTTTGAGGTAATACTGCACGTCATTGAGGTGGTCCGAGCCGCTCACGTTTGGCGTATTTGCATTGCCGATCTGGCGCTGCACGGTCGAACTCGCGATACCGGCATAGAGGGTGCTTGCGCTGTCGGTGAGGTAATTGTCGGCGCTTCCCCACCAGCTGCTCGCCTGAAAACCGGTGCCGTTGGTCGACGAGGCGCTCATGACGCGGAATGCGAGGACATTCCCGGAACTGGCCAAGGAGCCGATCCGCACCGCATTCCCTGCCGTTGTGGTCGCGGCGCCGTTGATCCATTCTGTCTGATCCGAGATCTGCACCGTTGTGTCGCCCGAGCGTTGCAGGTTGTTATTCGTCGTCGATTTATTGTCGCCCGAGAGCGTGACGTTCCAGCCGGTCGAATTAGTCGTGTTCACGACGAGCGTCGAGGTCGCCATGATCGCCGTCCCGGGCGTCACCGTCGTCGCGCCACTCGCGAATCCCTGATTGTTGATCGTGAACGTCAGCGATGTCGCGGCGGCGCTCGCGCAGATCTTATTCGTGTAGTCGCTCGGTCCGCCGATATGCGAATTGGTGACCGCGGGCATCGACGCCAGCGTCGTATCGAATCCCGTGCAGTTGGATGATTGATAGCCGATGCTTACGGTGCCGGCGGAGATCGAAATGCAGGCGTTGTTCGCGTATCCGGTCTGCGTGTTCTGTTGGATATGGGAGTTAGTCGTTGCAGCTAGTTTAGCCACGACCGCAAACGTGCCTGAGCAGGAATTGCCGAGGCCCGAGACGCCGCTGCAACAGATCACGTTGCTGGCATAGCTTGCCGTCGACTGGCTCGGAAGTTCTACGTGCGCGTTGGTCGATGCCGACATGCGGAGAATGACGGTGCCGGTGCACGCGGCCGCCGTTGTAACGGAACACGAGAGCGCGGCGAATACCGGATACGCGGTCAGCGCAATAAAAAGCGCGATCGAAATAAGCGCGCTCTGAAAAAAATCCGTCGCGAGTTGCTTCACGCACTCATTGTAACGCGCGATATCAGCGGAATTCCCAGATGACCATGATGCCCGCGCCGCCCGCGCCGCCGGTGACGGCTGTCGCGACGCCGGCACTGACCGCGCCACTACCGCCCGCGCAATTGCCGCCCGCAGCGTTGCCTGCAGTCGCGCTTGCAGCCGTCGCATTCACGCTGTTGCCGCCGCCTCCGAAATGCGACGGCGCGCCGTTGCCGGAAACGCCGGTCGATCCCGTGAATCGCTGCGCAGGCTGCCCAGGCTGCCCTGTTTCATTCACATCGCCGTTGGTCGAAACCACGCCGCCGGCACCGCCGAGCGACGCGAGTACGCTTGTGCCGGCGGTATTTGCCGCCGGCGCCCCGGTACCGCCGTTGGCGGTAAAGGTCACCGCGCCGGATGAGCAGTTGGCGTCGCACGCAAACGTCGTATTGCCGCCGTTGCCGCCGGCACCGTTGGCGGCAGCTCCCGCAGTACCGCCCGCGCCGACTGCTATGACATACGACGCGGCGGTCGTCGAAAAGGTCACATATTTCTCAAGGTAGCTACCGGAGCCTCCCCCTGCTCCGACTGATGCCGTCGGTGTCGCCGCGCCAGTTGCGCCACCACCGCCACCGCCGCCCGCGCACATCTGTATAAGTACTGCCGTGGTGCCCGCCGTCGGCGTATACGTCGTATTACCGTTTACTTTTACTTGCCTTCCAAGGAATATCTTTCCAGTCACCCACACCGGCGTCCCGGCGCCCGCGGATTGAAAATATTGTCCCGTGCTGCCGGCGGCGGAAACCGCGAGTGCCGATGCGTTGGAGTACACGACACCGCCGTTGACCGCAGAGAGCGAGGCGTTGGTACCGCCGCTCGTGAGCGCAAGCGGCGTCGCGAGCGTGAGCGCGCCTGCTGTCGAGAATGACGAAGTCGCGGTGGCGCCGAAGTAACAGGGTCCGAAGCACGAATCGATAGTGCTTGATGCATTTGCAAATTTCGTCGTACCTGTAAATGTCGGGCCGACTGAGAAGACGATGCTGCCAGCAGAGCCGGTCTCGTCGGTCATCGCCGCCGAAAAATTCGCTGATGAGGGCGTTTGCAAAAATGTGGCGATACCTGTGCCGAGCGAATTCACGCCGGTGCCTCCCGAGCCTGCTGCAAGCGGCGTCGCGAGCGTGAGCGCGCCGGTCGAGTCGAAGGTCGAAGTCGCCGTCGCGCCGAAATACGCCTTGGTGAAGAACGAGAACTGCGTCGTCGAGGCATTCGCGCTGGTGAACACCGTCGCGTCGGCATCGGGAAACGTGAACGTGCGAAGACCCGTCTGCGTATTTGCGACCTGCCAGGTGCCGTTGCCGATATCGGTCCACGGGTGTCCCGGGTTGGGCGTCGCACCGTACGCGACATAGACGATCGAAAACGCGATGCAGATGACAAGCACCGCCGTGAGCACCAGGATGCGTTTATCGATGGAAATTTTTATGTGCTTCATGGCGTTGTTGTCGAAGCGTCGGGCGTTTCGATCGCGTGCGTTCTGCTCGCAGCCCCATTGTTGGTATCGCTTGAACTATCGGGCGGCGATGCCGTATCGTCGAATACCTCGAAATCAGTGCGCGCGACGAAATGCGGATCATGCACGCACTGCGTGAGCGGAATACCGTTGCACTCGAAGCCGTCATCATTTCTATATTCAACCATCGTGTATTTCCCCGGTGCCGGGAGCGGCGCGAAATATGTGGAGAGCGGCGCATCGCCGTGTCCCGTCGTCTCGGCCATATACGATGCCGAGCCGTCCGGATAGAGCTGATAGAAGATCACATTCGTGGAGCCGTCGCTTTCCTTCGTGTGCGCGATCGCCTGCGCAAGCTCGCCTTCTTTCATATGATCGCCGTTCTTAAAGGTGTAGCCGATCTTTTCGGGAATTTCCGGCGCGGCGGCGTACTGCGCGACAAGTGCGATGCCGTCGAGATACAGGCGTTTGTCAGCGGAGAGCCCCGAGAGCGACCGCACGCTGATCTGTAATTTGCTGACATCTTCCCAGGTGGAACTTGCAGCGAGCGGGATCTGAAAATCCGTCGTCTTCTCGATTTCCGCGATCGTATAGGTGCCGAGCGATTGCCATTCCACGCCGTCGAAGCTGTAGAGCACTTCGGCGGCCGCATCGCTCCGCTCATCTCCCGATGAAGGCGACGTCGTCGCATCGGCAGAAACGTCGGTATCGGTCGACGACGCAGTATCCGGAAGCGTATCTGTTGCGCTTCCGCTCTCGGCATAGACGGGCGTGCCGACAAGCGAGAGCGCGCTATGCGTGAGATTGCCGATAAATGATTGCGGTGAATCCGTATTTTGCGGCGCGCTCTCGGGCGGCGCCGCATCCGGTGTAGCCGGAGGAGCACCTTGTGGCGTATCCGAAGGCGCATCTGTCGGCGTTATATCCGGCGTCGAGTTTTCCGGTGCGATGTCCGGCGCGGGCAGCGGCTCGACCGATTGATCAGTCGGCGTCGAGGACGCATCGATGGGAATGAAAAGAACGGCATTGTCCGGCGGTATGGTGATCGTGCTGCTCGTCGCCGTGGGTCCGGTCACATTCTCCGGCGGTGCGATATCGACGACTGACCACGAGAGATGAACGGCAAGAGAAACGGGGATGCTCTCCGGCGGCGTATCGCCGGCAAATTCGCCGCAGTAGATCTGCGCGAGCGCGCCGGAAACCGATGCGGCGGTCGCGGAGCTGAAGGGCTTTCCCACGGAGTCATCGACATCCGGCTGTCCGGAAGCCTGCGCGACATCCTCCCAGCCGCCGAGACACGTCTGCGGGTAGAGATACGCCTCCGCCCGCGTCTTTTTGGCGTAGAACAGCGAGAGCGAAAGCGCGATAAGCAGAAAAGCGACGATGAGAATGGTCGCCGCGTACGAAAGCAGCATGATCGCGCTGCGCTTGTTGATCTCGATCGTGACGGTCCGCTGCTTGAGCTCGAGCGTGCGCTCGCGCTTATCAAAAAAGACGCCGTCAAGACGGCGTGGACGAGAACCCTTGCGGCTTTGTTTTCTCATGCGCGTACCGTCGCACAAGAAAAGTATAGCAGTTTATGAAGATGCTCCGTTCGCGTCAGTGGAATTATCGCTTCGTGGATGTCGCGATCTCCTGAAACGCGGCGATACGCCACGAATTATCCTGGGGTACGACCTGCAGCACAACCGGCACGCGTCCTGCGTCGCCACCGTGTTCAATTTCATTGCTCGTCATCATGACCATCTCGCCGTGCACGATGTATCCGCTCCCCTGCGGCGCGACCTGTGTGATCTCGATGCGATCGGGCCACGGACTCGACGTCTCTCGGCCGGGCGCCTTTGACGGATTTTTCTCCCATGCTGCGAGCAGCTCTGGTGTGACGTACGGACCGTAGACCGATGCGATCGTGCTCGATGCATCGGGAGCCATGAGCGAGACCATCTGAAGCTGCGCGCCGAATGTGGTGACGGTCTCCCGCGCCTTTGCGTCGCCCGAGCCGAACGCGTCGCCGTGCAGGTACACCGCGATACCGATGAGAATGACAAGCGCCGCTAGTGCGGCGATCATGACGTTGCGATACGTCGTCTGCTTTACCATGATGCCGCGCATGATACGCGCTCGCGTTGAAATTTCAATGAGGATTACTCAAGAGGACACGTGCGGCGGTCCCGCTCAAGCTCGACGCCCCGTTCCGCGACGCCTTTGACCCCGCTGCCGTCGACGATGACCGTCAGAAGCAGCCCGTGTGTGACCGCATCGTCCCAATACTGATCGAAGATCAGGTTGCCGAGCGAGTAGTAGATGTATTTGCCGCGGTAGTCCTCATGCTCTTGCACGACATGCGGATGCGAGCCGATCACCATCTCCGCACCGGCGTCGACGAATCGATGCGCGAGCGACTTTTCGGAATCGGTCGCGGGCTTGTATTCCTCGCCCCAGTGCGTATACACGATCGGAAGATATCCGGCGTCCCGCGCGGCGGCAATTTGCTCGATCGTTTTTGCGGCAGTCGAGCTTTGCGAGAATTGGTTGTAGTTGATAAAAGCGAGGCGAATGCCGTTCACGGTCGTTGTCGCGACACGCTGTGCGATCGGGTCGCCGAAAAAGCCGACGCCGGAGCCGGCAAGGTACTGCACCGTGGATTCGACGCCCGAATCGCGGAAATTCGTAATGTGGTTATTGCCGAGATTGACGATACGGATGTTGTGCGCAAGAAGGAGCGGCGCAGTCGACGTCGGGAACGTGAAGGTGAAATTATCCGACGCGCCGACCGCCGAGCCCACACTCACTGACGCGTGATCCGTAATGGGGCCTTCAAGATTTGCGATCACAAGGTCCGCACTCTTTAAGACCGGATCGAGGCATGAGAAAAGATAGTCGCCGCCGTTCTGCTCGGCCGCGACGCGAATCGAGCGGTCGAACATCATGTCGCCGCCGAATATGATGGTCGCCTCGCGATGTTCCGGCGGGCTAAGCGGTGCGGCGATGAAATCGGCCGTACGGGCGAAGGAATCGGCGATGCCGCCGACGAACAGCATGAGCGCAGACAGCAACGTCGCGATCGTGTGCATGACGTAACAATAGAATAGAATCGCCTGCTTTGGGAAGCGCAGCAAATGGGGCGACCATGCGCCGCCCCCTTCGTTCGCTTTATTCGTCGCCATCTAGGCGACCTGCTGTACGCTGCCCATATCCATGAGCCGCTTGGGCGAGATCGACCGCACATCCGTCAGCTTCAGTGCGTTCGGCTCGACGTGATAGGCCGCCATGATCGCCTGCGCGTCGCGCGGCGTGATATCGCCGTCGTCGTGCCAAGCGTCAACGTCGTAGACGATCCGGCGCCAGCCGGGGACGTCATCGAAGGCCCATGCCGCATGAAAGCCGTTACCCAGATCGACAGTCGGGATTGTAGCGCTACCGATTTGCATCGGCACCTCCTCGGGGGTATGGGGCTTTTTGCCCGTTTCGCTCCTTTAACGCTACTCCTGTCCCGCTTACGGTCAAGGAGTTATGCACCTATTTCTTCATAATTGTCGCGACGATAGCGGCGTGGTCCGAGACCCCAAATTCCAGCCGCGCATCACGGATCTCATAGCCGGGCGTCGAGAAAAGCCCGTCCACCATCTTGTCTTTGAGCTCATGCGGTCGAGTTTTGCCCGCTCGATGCAGGTCAAGATCGAGGCTCGTCACGTATTGCGGCGGTATGTTGTCTTTGAAGCGTTGCGTGAGCATCGCGAATATCTCGCCGCCGCGCGGCGCATTGAAATCCCCGCACAAAACGAGATCTTCTTCTTGGAGAAGCGCGAGAAGCGCCCGCATATCCTTTTTTTGCAGATCGGTCGCCTGCCCGCGTGGCGACCAGGTGAAGTGAGTCGTCGCGATGCGATGCCTCGTGCCGCCAGTAGTTACGTCGGCGAGGAGCGCGAGGCGGAACTGGCTGGTATAGGTGTCCGGGTCGCTTGAATCCGATTCGGGTATCGTCGCCGCTTTGTCGGTGTAGTACCGCTCGTTGATATTCGTGAGCTCATGGCGGGAAAACATTCCTAGGCCGTGGATCGAGAACGCGGCGCCCTCGCGTTCGCGCGTCATGGGTACGAAGATATGTCCTTTCGAGGTCGCAGCCTGCGCGAAACGTTCGACGTCCGTATTCTGCAATTCTTGGACACAGAGCACGTCCGGCGTTTCGCGCTCGATGAATGGCAAGACGCGATCGAGATGCTTTGAGCGTTCAACGTTGACAGAGACCAGCTTTAGCGCCGTCATGCTACTTTTCCATCGCTGCTTTGATGAATGCGGTAAAAAGAGGATGCGGCGTGAGCGGGCGCGCCTTCAATTCCGGGTGCGCCTGCGTACCGAGCATGAACGGGTGCACCGAGCGCGGCAGTTCCGCTATTTCCATGAGGTGGCCGTCGGGCGACTTGCCCGAGAATACGAGCCCTGCGCCCTCGAGCTGTGCGATGTAATCGGGATTCACCTCATAGCGATGACGGTGACGCTCGGAGACCTCCACCTCGCCGTACGCATCACGCGCGATCGTGCCGTCGGTGAGAAGGCAGGGATATGCGCCGAGGCGCATCGATCCACCATAGTTCTTGTTCTTCAATTTTTCGATCTGCTCGGGCAGGATCGCGATGATCGGATGCGGCGTGTTCTCGTTGATCTCCGTCGTATTCGCATCCTTGAGGCCGACGACATTGCGCGCGTACTCGACCGTCATCAGCTGCATGCCGTAGCAGAGGCCGAAATACGGGATCTTGTTCTCGCGCGCGAATTGGATCGCGAGGATCTTGCCCTCGATCCCCGTTTCGCCGAAGCCGCCCGGCACGAGCACGCCGTCGTAATCGCCAAGCTCTTTCACCTTTTCAGGATCTTGCTGGTAGTGCTTGGCGTTGAGCCAGTCGATCTTCGCTTTCGCCCCGAGATGTGCTGCGGAGAACTTGATCGCCTCGATAACAGAAAGGTAGGCATCGGAGAGGACGAAATCGCCCGTATCGAAATACTTGCCGACAATGCCGATCTTCACCTCGCGAGCCCCCCCGTGCATCTTTTTCGCAAAATCTTTCCACTCTCCGAAGTCGGATTCGCCAGGCACCTCCAGGTGAAGCGCGCGGAGGATAGTCTCGGAGAGTTTGTCGCGCTCGAAATTGAGCGGCACGTCATAGATCGAATCGACATCCGGCGCGGAGACGATGTGATCAGACTCGACGTTGCACCAGATCGCGAGCTTTTCCTTGCGCTTCTGATCAAGCGGATGCGTGGAGCGTGCGACGATGATGTCGGCCTGTACGCCGTAGGAATTCAATTCGCGGATCGCGTGCTGGGTCGGGCGCGTTTTCATCTCACCGATCGTTCCCGGGACCGGCAGGTACGAGACCATGACGAACAGCACATCGGCCGGATTTTTCATCTTGATGACGCGCGCGGCCTCGATAAAAAGCGCGTTCTGGAAATCGCCGATCGTGCCGCCGATCTCGACGACCGTGACCTGCGTGTCGCCGATATCGGCCGCGCGCTTGATGCGTGTGATGATCTCATCGCGCACGTGCGGGATCGCTTCCACGAACTTGCCTTCGTAGCCTAAGTTGCGCTCGCGCTCGATGACCGAGCGATACACCATGCCGCTCGTCATGTAGTCCTCCGGGCCGAGATCGCGACCCAGGAAGCGTTCGTAGTTGCCCATGTCCTGGTCCGTTTCGAGTCCGGAATCCAGTACGAACACTTCCCCGTGCTCGGTCGGGTTCATGGTGCCCGCATCCACGTTGAGATACGGGTCAATTTTCATCAGATTGACGGAGAGGCCGCGCGCCGCGAGAATTTTCCCGATCGATGCCGTCGCGATGCCCTTGCCGACGCCGGACATGACGCCGCCAACGACAAAAATATACTTGTGGCCCGCGCGCGCGCTCATATCGATACCCACTGTATCACATCGCGCCGTCGCTCAAGAGGCAGCCTAGGTGTGCAAATATCGCCTGACCGCGAGGTAGCTTGAGAGCGCCCCGAGGGCGATCCCCGAGACCATGAGGGCGAGGAAAAACAGCGGAAATGCGCCCGTGAAGTAGTTAAAGACGTTGAACGTGCCCATAAAGCGCTCCGAGGCGGGCCCCAGCCAGAGCGTAATTGGATAGAGCAGGAGGAGCACGACGATCGCGGCGACTGCTCCGTAGAGAACGCCCGCGATCATAAAAGGTCCGCGCACGTACCAATGCCCTGCCCCGACGAGATTCATGACTCCGATCTCATCGCGCGAGGTATAGATCGCGAGCCGGATCGTGTTGAAGGTGATGATGATCGAGGCGAGCGCCATGACAAGCGCGACCGCGATGCCGAGGCGCCGCGAGGACTGGATGATGGTGGTCAGGCGATCGATCGCGGTCTTGTTCTGGTAGAAATTCACCTTGTCGATGACGGCACCGGAGCCGGTCGCGGCGCTCTGCTGCGTATTCAAATATTTTGCGATCGATTCGTACTGGCTCGTCTCCTTTGCGCGGATCTCAAGCGCCGCACCCAAAGGATTGGTGCCGAGCTCATCGAGCGCCTGCATCGTCAGCTGGTCGTTCTTGTGCCGCTCACGGAAGGTCGCGAGCGCCTCGTCCGGACTCACATAGGTTACCGACGCGACCTCTGGCAACGCTTTCAGCTGATTTTGGATATCCTGGATCTGGGGCTCCGTCGCGTTGGTGGTGAAGTAGACCGTCACGTCGACTTTATCGGTGAGCGCCTTCAGGGTGGAATTGAGCGCAGCGCCGGAAATTAAAAGGAGCGCGACGACGAAGAGCGTGATCGTCATAATGACGACCGCGGCAAGCGAAACGAATCCGTTGCGAACGAATCCGGCGACGCCGTATCGTGCGACTCGTTTTGTTGTTACCCACATGCTCATATAGCCATAATACACTTTGCCTTAGAGGACATATTTCCCTTGCTTGTCGTCGCGAACGATCTTGCCTTGGTCCATCGTGACCACGCGGCGGCCGACGGAGTCGACGACGGTCTTGTTGTGCGTCGTGAGAAGGACCGTCGTGCCGAGATCGTTGACCTTTTTCAATATCTCAACGACGTCGTGCGTGTTGATCGGGTCCAAATTCCCCGTCGGCTCATCTGCGATCAGCACTTCCGGCTGGTTGACGATCGCGCGCGCGATCGCGACGCGCTGTTGCTCGCCGCCGGAGAGCTCATGCGGGAAGTTCCAGATCTTGTCGGCAAGCCCCACGAGATCGAGCACGTGCGGCACATCCGCCTGGATGTCGTCGTCGCTTTTCCCGGCCACCTCGAGCGCGAACGCGATATTCTCATACACATTCTTCGTCGGAAGGAGGCGGAAATCCTGGAAGACCGTGCCTATATTGCGGCGCATCTTGAGGAGGTCCTTGTCGGAGAGCTCGGCGATATTGCGCGAACCGAAGAATACCTGCCCTTCGGTCGGATATACCTCGGCGAACAGCATCTTAAGGAGCGTCGTCTTCCCGGCGCCCGAGTGCCCGACGATCGAAACGAACTCGCCCGGATCGATGCCGAGCGTGATGTCGGCGACGGCCGGCGGCGCGCCGTCGCTGTATATCTTAGTCACGTTTTCGAAATAGATCATGAAATGAGTGATGTCCTTCTTCGCATTGCGCGTTTCATTAACGCGCGTCCGTACGGGAGCTATCAGTATACGCCCTATGCCGCGTCGCTCAACCCCTTTTCCGCATCGATGAAGGATTGGATATCGCCGTCCAAGACGCTCTGGACGTCGCGCCGCTCGTGATCGGTGCGATGATCCTTCACGAGCTGGTACGGGTGGAGGACATACGAGCGGATCTGGCTTCCCCATTCTATTTTGGTCGTCGCGCCGGTGGAGAGCCCGCGCGCCTCCCGCTCCGCGGCCTCTTCCCGCAGCTTGAAGAGCTTGCCGCGTAAGAGCTCAAGCGCTTTCTCGCGATTCGATGCCTGGCTGCGCTCGCTCGTCACATGCACCGAGATCCCGGAGGGAGTATGCGTCATGCGGACCGCGGTATCGCGTTTATTCACGTTCTGCCCGCCGGGCCCGCCCGAGCGCGCAACGGATATCTCAAGTTCGGATTCCGGAATATGCATTTCTCCCTGATCAGGCAGCTTCGGCAATACCTCGACGAGCGAAAAGGAGGTCTGACGTTTGCCGGCGGAATTGAATGGCGACATACGGACAAGGCGGTGTACGCCGGCTTCTTTACGAAGCGTGCCGTACGCGCTGCTTCCCTTCACTTCGAATGACACGCTACGATAGCCGCCCATCGAATTGCGATTCTCGGAAAGCTCGGAAACGCCCCAGCCTTTGGACGCGGCGTATTTTTTGTACATCTCGTAGAGGATGCGGGAGAAATCTTCGGCGTCATCGCCCCCCGCGCCGGAGATGATAGAGACGAGCGCGTCGCTTTTGTCGTAGCCGGTCCCGCCTGCGAGACGCGCCTTCAGATCCTGGTATTCCTTCAGGGTCGACTGCGCTTTGTCCTTGTCATTCCAAAAGTCGACGCTCCCCATCGCCGCTTCGATCTCGCCGATACGCGCTTCGATCTGCGTCTTATCCATTGCGCGCAGTATACCTTTGGCTGTCGGTCGCTGGAATCGGTCGTTCGCGGGAAGTGCACTGCGGCTCCGGGTGCATTCACTTTTTCGTTCGCCGGAAGTGCACTG
>JAFAPB010000004.1 GCA_019247335.1 Candidatus Kaiserbacteria bacterium | reverse complement strand
GACCTTGATGCCGACGGTGCCGAGCGGGAGGACAGCCACCTTGTAGGCGTAGTCGACGTCGGCGCGGATCGTCTGGAGCGGGATGCGGCCCTTCATCATCTTCTCCTTCCTGGCCATGCCGCCGGTGATCACGCCGCGCATCGAAATCTTGATACCCTGGACGTCGCGGTTCGCCATCACCTTCTCCACCGTCTGCTTCAGCACGCGGCGGAAGGTCTGACGCTTCTCGAGACCCTCGGCGACCATGTAGGCCACGACCGGCGCCTGGCTCTCCGGCGAGCGCACCTCTTCGATATCGAGGCGCACATTCATCTTCGGCGCGCCCTTCACGGTGCGGGCAACTTCCTCGATCTCTTTGGTGAGCTTCTGGCTTCCCTCTCCGCCGCGGCCGATGACGAGGCCCGGGCGCGAGGTCTTCACGATGATGCGGATGGCATTCTGCTGGCGCTCGATCTCGACGGAGGTCACGAACATGCCGCGCAGGCGCTTCTTGAGAAAGCGGCGGACCGCGGAGTCGATCATGACGTTGGTGCGGTATTCGAGCGGCGTCTTAGCGAACCAGCGGCTCTTCCAGTCGCGGATGACTCCCAAGCGATGTGCGTATGGATGTACAGTGTGTGTCATATTATTCGGTCTTTGCCGCTACTTTCTTGGCGGCCTTTTTAGCGGTTTTCTTGGCGGCAACTTTCTTCGCTGCTTTCTTCGCAGCCTTCGGCGCGGCGTTGGTACCGAGCTCGATTCGAATGATCGACATCGTGCGAGAGAAACGCGCGGCGCGTCCGCGAGCCTTCGGCATGAAGCGCTTGAGTACAGCGCCCTTGTCGACGGTCACGGTCTTTACGAAAAGCTCCTCGACCGAGGCATTCTCGGTGCGGGCATTCGCGACGGCGCTATTCAAAAGCTTGAGCAAGGTCGGCGAGGACTTTTGCGGCAAATAGAGAAGCGCGGCGCGCGCGGCGGGCACGCTCTTGCCGCGGATCACGTTCGCGACGAGGCGAACCTTCTGCGGCGACTGTCGATAATTTGAGAGCGTAGCCTTCATAGATTACTTTTTGGCGGGCGCGGCGGCCTTGGCGGCCTGCGCGGTCGCGATCTCGGCCTGCTTGGCCGCGATATCAGCTTCCTTCTGCATCTTGCCGCCGTGACGGATGAATTTGGTCGTCGGCGCGAACTCGCCCAAGCGGTGGCCGACCATATCTTCTGATACGAAAACTTCCTCGAAATTCTTGCCGGTGTGGACCGCAAAGGTAAAGCCGACGAATTCCGGCGCGATCTGCGATGCGCGGGCCCACGTCTTAATAGAACCGGCACCGGGCTTCCGGTTGCCGACTTTCTTCAAAAGTTTCTCGTCCACGTAGGGACCCTTTTTGATCGATCGTGCCATAGATGCAAATAAAAACGCCCACACGGCGTCCGCACAATGTATAGGAAACGGGAGGGCAAGTCAAATAAATGGCCCTACAGCGTTGAGTTTCAGCTCTTTCCGTGCTTGCATGCGAGGCAGCAACCCCTGTCGGAGGAGCTTCCGATGAGAATTCTTGTGATCGACAACGATATTTCCATCCGTGAAGGAATGCAACTTCGCTTCGGATTCCTTGGTTACCACGCGACCTTCGCTGCGAACGGTCCCGAGGGCCTCGCCATGCTGCCTGAAGTAGAGCCACAACTCGCGATCGTCGACTATCGCATGGCTCCTATGGACGGCTTGGAGGTCGCGCACCGCATCCGCGCGATGCCGGAATTCGCCGATCTGCCGGTCATCATGTACAGTTCCGGACTTCCCGACCACCACCTGGCCCGACTTCCGGGTCTGAAGGTCGACCTCGTTTTGAAGCCCAGCACGATGCCGCTCTTCGACAAGGTCGAAGCGATCGCGGCGTCGCTTGCAGTGTAGTCGACGCACCTTCAAAGGAACGAGCGCCTCGCGGCGCTCGTCTTTTTTTATTTTCGTTTGCCTACGCGACGGCGTGACACGATGAACACGTTGGAATATTTCTTCGGGCGGCGCGTCTTCTGACCTTTGCCCGTGGGCTTGCCCCAGAGCGACTTCGCGCGTCGGAGGCCTCTTCCCTGACGGCCTTCACCACCGCCGTGCGGGTGATCGACCGGGTTCATCGCGGTGCCGCGCACGGTCGGGCGAATGCCCATCCAGCGCGAGCGGCCGGCCTTGCCGATGTTCACGAGGCGATGCTCTTCGTTGGAAACTTCACCGATCGAGGCCCAGGCGGTACCGATAATGCGTCGCACTTCGGTCGACGGCATCTTGAGATGCGTATAACCCGCGTCCTGCGCGATGACTTCGGCGTAGTTGCCGGCAGAGCGCGCGAGCACGCCGCCCGCGCCGGGCTTGAGCTCGATGTTGTAGACGAAGGTACCGACCGGAACGTTGCCAAGCGGCATGCGGTTCGCGGTCTTCACCGGCGCGCTATCGCTCACTATGAACGTGTCGCCGACCTGCACTTTCTGCGGGAGGATCACGTAGCGCTTCTCGCCGTCCTGATAGACCGCAAGGCCGATGAATGCGGAGCGGAACGGATCGTATTCGATCGAAGCGATCTTCGCCGTGACGTTCTTTTTGTTGAACTTGAAATCGACATCGCGGAAGCGCTTCTTGTGACCGCCGCCGTGATGTCGCATCGTGATGCGGCCCTGGGAATTGCGGCCGCCGGTCGACTTCTTGCCGCGCATGAGCGCCTTGTGCGGGCGGTGACCCGAGAGAAGTTTCTTATATTCGATGCGCGTCATCTGACGGCTCGATTTGGTTACAGGTCGCAGGTGTTTCATAGATTAAAAGGTGATGGTCTCGCCGCTTTTAAGGTAGACGTACGCTTTGCGCCCGCCGGATTTGACGCCGCGCTTTCCCGTGCGCATGCTGCGCACGTTCTTCGACGGCACCGAGACGACCGCGATCTTGCGCGGCGTCACGCCGTAGAGCTTCCGCACCGCCTGCATGATGTCGCGCTTCGACGCATTCTTCGAAATGTCGAACGTGTAGATGCCCGTACCCTGATGCATGCTCGCCTTTTCGGTAATGCGGGCGTGCGAGAGGATGCGCGTGAGATCGCGCGGCGCGTTCGAAGTCGCCGGCGTGCTCGTCGCCAGCGCCGCTTCTTTCTTTTCTTCCTTTTTCTT
>JAFAPB010000003.1 GCA_019247335.1 Candidatus Kaiserbacteria bacterium | reverse complement strand
GTTGAAATGCTGAAGCGCGGCGGCGTCGATCCGAAAGGGAAGCGCACCGTCGTTGTCGGCGGGGGACGCCTCGTCGGGGCACCGAGCGCGCTCCTTCTCAAGCGGCTCGGCGCGCAGGTCTCGATGTTCACGCTCGAAGAAGGCTCGATCGACGATCTCAAAGACGCAGAGATTGTGGTCGCCGGCGCGGGCAATCCCGGCTTTATCCAGCCCGCACATATAAAGGAGGGCGCGGTCCTCATCGATGCCGGCGCGTCCGAACAGGCCGGCGTCGTCGTCGGCGATTTCGACCCGACGTGCGCCGATAAGGCATCGGTTTTTACGCCGGTCCCGGGCGGGGTAGGCCCAGTTGCGGTCGCGATGATCTTTCGCAATTTTTTCGACCTGCTTGAGCGCTGAATCGGCTCTGTTGCGCCGTTTTTATCCGCACGTATACTGCTCGCCATGGCACAAAAGCGCGTCATCGCTCTCGTCATCCTCGTTCTCGGGGCGCTCATCGGCTGGTGGGTCTACCACTCGGAAATGATCGGCTCGAAGCCCTTCAAGCTCGGCCTTGATCTCTCCGGCGGTACGCAGCTCGTCTATCGCGCCGATACGGCGAACATTCCGGCAGCGCAAGTCGCGGATCAGATGGACGGCCTCCGACAGCTCCTCCAGCGCCGCGTCAACAGTCGCTCGCTCGCGGGCGCGACCGGCGTGCTCGAGCCCTTGGTCCAAGTCGAAAAAAGCGGCGGCCTCACGGGCGTCTCCGAAGAGCGCGTCATCGTCGAGCTGCCCGGCGTAACCGACACGCAAAAAGCGATCGATGTCATCGGCCAGACGCCGCTTCTTGAATTCCGCATGCTGAAGCAGGGCGTGACTACTCTTCCGAGCGATTTCTCCACCACGAGCGTCGATACTTATTTCGAGCCGGCCGCGATCACCGGCAAGGATCTCGCAAGCGCGCAGCTGCAGTTCCAGAGCGGCACGGGTCTTTCCAATGAGCCGGTCGTCGTTCTCAAATTCGACAGCGAAGGCACGAAGACCTTCGCCGATCTCACTGCAAAAAATGTCGGCCGCTACTTCGGCATCTTCATCGACGGTATTCCGGTCTCGATCCCCGTTATCCGCGAGTCGATCCCCAACGGCACGGCGGTGATCTCGGGCTCCTTCACCGCGCAAGAGGCGAAGGACCTCGCGAGCAATTTGAATAACGGCGCGCTCCCCGTAAAGATCGAGCTTCTCTCCACGCAGACGGTCTCCGGCACGCTCGGCGCGAAGGCCGTACAGGACGGGCTCGTGGCGGGTCTTTGGGGCGTCGGCTTCGTCGCGCTCTTTATGATCCTCTGGTATCGCTTGCCGGGGCTTCTCGCGGCCGTCGCCCTCATTCTCTACATCGTCGTCAACCTCGCGCTCTTTAAGATGATTCCCGTTACGCTCACGGCGGCGGGCATCGCGGCGTTCATCCTCTCGATCGGCATGGCGGTCGATGCGAACGTCCTCATCTTCGAGCGCATGAAAGAAGAACTCCGCTCCGGAAAGACCGCGGAGGAAGCGATCCAGGAAGGGTTCTCGCGCGCGTGGCCCTCGATCCGCGACTCGAACATCTCGAGTATGATCACCGCCGTCATCCTCTTCTGGCTGGGCACCTCGCTCATCAAAGGCTTTGCGCTCGTCTTCGGGCTCGGCGTACTGGTCTCGATGCTGACCGCGATCACGGTCTCGCGCACCTTCCTCCTCGCGCTCGGCATTGCGCGGAAGAGCACGGCGACGCGCTTTTTCTTCGGCTCGGGTATCTCACATTAATATGATCATCGTCAAACATCGCAATATCTTCTTCGCCGTCACGGGATTGATCGTGCTGCTTTCGATCGTCTCGGTCTTCGCTTTCGGTCTGAAGCCAAGTCTCGATTTCACCGGCGGCACGCTCGTGCAGGTGACCTACCCGAATACGCGTCCTGCGCCGGATCTCGTCGGACAGGCGCTCACCGGGGCAGGCATCACGGGCTACTCCATCCGCGAGGCAGGGGATAAGGATTACATCATCCGAGCGCCGAATTTGACGCCGGTCCAGCGTTCATCGATCGCGGAGATCGTCTCGGGCGGCGACGTATATCGCGGCACGATCACGCAGCTGAACGAGATCGGTCCGACGATCGGCACGGAACTTCGCAATAAATCCTACCTCGCACTCGCACTCGTCCTTCTCTGCATCCTCCTTTTCATCGCGTTCGCGTTCCGCAAGGTCTCACGGCCTGTCTCGAGCTGGGTCTACGGCTTGATCGCGCTCGTTACGCTCCTGCACGACGTGATCGTGCCCGTCGGCTTCTTCGCGCTTCTCGGGCACCTGACCGGTGCGGAAGTCGATACGCTCTTCGTCACTGCGGTCCTCACGGTCCTCGGCTTCTCCATTCACGACACGATCGTCGTCTTCGACCGCGTGCGCGAAAATCTCCGCATCAATCACGACCACAACAAGAAAGAGAGCTTCGAGGACACCGCGGGCCGCTCGCTCAACCAGACCATCGTCCGCTCGATCAACACCTCGCTCACGGTCGTGATCACGCTCCTCATCTTGTACTTCATCGGCCCCGCCTCGACGCGCGATTTCGCGCTCACGCTCTTGGTCGGCATCGTCGCCGGTACGTATTCCTCGATCGCGCTCGCAACTCCGCTTCTGGTCGCCGTCGAGAAATGGCGCCGCGCCTAAGTTGACTCACGCTCTCGCGGAGCGTATAACGCGCAGCAGTCTCCTCTAGCTGGGAATTACCTCATGCTTCAGCAGTTCCAAGCGCATGCGATGCATGCGCGCTACGGCGTCCTCGGCCATCAACGTGGCGGGGACGATACGGTCGACGTCGCGGGGCTCTTCGTCCAAGGACCCCATGGCGACAAGTTCCTCATCTTCGTCGAGAAGAAAAAGACGGAACCGGATGCGCACTGGCAGGCGGTCTCGTACGACCTGATCGGACAGGGGCACTACGTGCTCCGCCCGGAATTCGCGCTCGAAGGTGAGCTCGGATCCATCAAGCGGTGCGAGAGCCCGGATCTGCAGCGCTACCACCTCGTTAACATGCTGCTCTCCGTCGAGGGCGACGCCATCCAGTGGCCCCCTCCGCAGCAGGGACCCGAGTATTGAGCGCCCCGAAACCTACTTGGCCGGCTTCAGCCGGCCTCGACTTTTTATAAAAAGAAACGGGAGAGGCGCAAGCGTCCTCTCCCGTCGCGTAGTCAATCACAGGCGCCATCGCGATCAGACCATCGCCTCCTCGCAGAGACGGTGGCATTCGCACGCCCAGCCGAAGACCTCTTCGGATGAGTCGGTCGTCCCGAACATGCGGAACTCGATCGTGCCGCGTACGGAAATGCGGACCCATCGCCAGCAGCGGCGCGGATCTTCCGTGTACATGCGCTCTTCGGCGAAACGATGGAAATCGTTCCAATCGGCGAACGGCTCCGGCATGCAGTCCGGGTTCATCGCTTCATAGATGCGGATCCGTTCGCCCCGAGAGCGGTCGCCGAGCGCGCAGAGTCGTCGCGTGTGTTTGATCACGCGGTTATGCACACGCATTGCCGTCTCATGATCGGGCATGCCGACGTGCACATGCGTGCCCGTCAGGCGACATGCGGCGAGCAGCGTATCGCGCTCCATTCCCGCAGTGATCGCTTGGTAGCGTCCCGTCGGGTCGTTGAAGACGTCGAGTGGCATGTCCGCCGGGCCGACTTCCTGATGCAGCACACGGCAATCGATATGCTGCATGCCGAGCGCGAGGATCTCGTCGCATCGGCGAAGTTCCGCCGATAAACGCTGCAGAGTGCGCGGCTTCGTGCGTCCCTCGATCTGGCAGGCCGAGAGCTCATAGCTGAAGCGCTGCTCCTCATCGATAGGCCGGCCGAATTCAGTCATGGGGTACGGGCCGTGCATCACCTTGAGGAGATGCTCGGCTTTCGGCGCGATCTTGCCAGTGCCGTTGACGATGAACGCTTCGCGTTCGATTCCGAGATGCAGCGAGAGCGCCGGGTCGAAGTTGAACTTGGCCTTGAATGCTTCCAGGTCCATGGCTTCCTTCCTGTTGAGTTGAGAAGATCAGGGGTTTTCGCAGGTCATAACGAAAACCCGCCCTTATCGCGCGGATATTCATCCGTGCAATAAGGGCGAGTTTCAATCGCGGTGCCACCTTAGTTTGGTCTTTTACCGACTCCGTTGCCGACATCGGTTATCCCTATAACGGGGGAGTCCGGACCGTCACTTGCGCAACGATCGCCTCACCGGGCCCAATCCCGCGCCTACGCGGGACCCGGATCAACGGCTGTAACTAGGGCCTAGTATAGCCGCTTAAACGCCGCTGTCAAGACCACACTTGACATTGCTTGTCCAGAGGTATATAATATTTCCAATGAAATCGACGTACCGCGCGGCCGCGTCTTATACCTACTTCTATACGAAGCGGGGTCTTGCGAGCTATATCGGTGCGTAACTGACACAGCACCCAATCGCAAGGCCCCGCACAAGCGGGGCCTTGTTCGTTATCCGGGATCGACATTCAAAAGAATCTCGATCCTGGGTCGCGAAGACCCAGTGGACATTTCAACTTCATAGCGGAGGACTGACCATGAAAGAGGTCAAAATCGGAGCGGAGCTCGAAGCCGGCCTCTTGAGGGGCGGGCTTCCGGCAAAAACGCTCGAAGTGCTGAACGGCGGCTTCAAATCGGACGAGTTTCCGTTTGAAGGCGTGACGTCGGATCTTGCGGAGTCGTCGATCGAATTCATCACGACGCCGTGCGAAGACGCGCAGGCGATGCGCGCATCGCTCGCCCGCTGTCTCGCTCGCGTACCGGAAGGATACGAAGTGCGCTACGGGATGCGGCCGCTGGGCTGCAGCGTCGCGATCGCGCCGAAGCCGCGCTATCCGGCGTGCAACGCGGCGCTCTTGCGCGAACATCCGAACGGCGCGGCAAGTAACGACAGCGTGGCCCCGTGGGCATCGCTGCAGTTCCACTTCGGGACTGACGATCCGTACTCGCCGAGCTCGATCTTGTTGCTCGACTGCCTCAACAACAGCGGCCCGTACATCCGGAAGCAACTCATCGATCGCTACCGGGTCGAGGACACTGCGGGGCACGTCGCGTGTTGGCTCGGCTGGAGCATTCCGCAGCGCGTTCCCGCGCCGCGGTGGTTCGGACACGGTGAGAATCTCAAGCGATTCATCGGGTCTATTCCAAAGCTGGTCACGGAGCAGGACGGCTTCTGGATGCCGGCGGCGGAAGGCACGCCGTCGCGGCTGGAAGATCCGGAAGCGCAGAGCAGCATCTGGTGGCTCGCGCGTCCGCGCATCTTCAAGTCGGGCTCGACGGTCGAGCTGCGCTGCCTGCCGTCGATCACGCCGGAGCAGACGGGTGAGGTGGCGGACGAGATGTTCGCGATCGCGCACGCCTTCAACGACTGGACGGACGCTCATCGAGGTCGGTGCTGGGGCACGCGCATGAATGCGCGTGAGCTTTTCACCCACCTCTCGAAGGTCTCTCCGCTCGTTCCGAAGGAACCCCTCTCCGACAAAGCATGGTGGGACATCGCTCGCCAGTAACGCCCTCGGAAACTGATCTTCTTGCCGGCGCAGCCCTTGCTGCGCCGGCTCTCTCTTTTCTTGACAGCGGGACCGTAATCCGTAGGATGGGTCTATGCATCGTTTCGACAGCTCGTTCGCTTTCTTTGCCTTCTTCTTTACGAAGCGGGGCTCTTCGAGCTGTTAGGTGCAACCAAACACACAACACTCAAGAAGCCCCGCCAAAAGCGGGGCTTCTTGTTTGCGGCCCGGGGTCGGTGCTCGATAGGAGAATCGATCCGGGGTCACAAGAGTGATCCCATGGCCTTTGAAATGAGGAGGAAGTAGAAGATGCGGTTCGAAACCATCGGCTCAGAGCTCGAAGGTGGGCTCTACAAAAACGACGGCACTCCCGCGAATGCCTATCTGGCGCTCAACTGTCAAGGAGTCATCAAATCGCAGAGCGATCAATTCGAGGCGGTTACGACCGATCTCGGCATATCGTCGATCGAGTATGTGACTGCGATCTGCCGCTCGCCGGAAGACATTGAGCGCTCGTTCGCTCGTTGCAGCCAATTGATTCCGGGCGGCTACCGCGCGGTCTTCGAGACGAAGCCATTCGGCGATACGGTGCATATCGCGCCCAAAGTGCGATACCGCCTCATCAGCGAAGCGCTCTTGCGTGAGCATGAGCGGGGTGATCAGTGCATTCATACGGTCGCGCCTTATTCGTCGCTGCAATACCACATCGGCATCGGCGACATCATGACGCCAGCCTCCGTGCTCTTCCTCGATTTCCTGAACAACATCGGGCCGCACGCCCGCATGCAGGTGATCGAGCGCTATAAGGTGAAGGGCGCGGAGAAGCACCTCATGTGCTGGCAGGGCTGGAGCGACTCGCGGCGCGTGCCGCATCCGTTCTGGTTCGACAGCCCAGAGGCGCTCGAGATGTTCGTCCGCGAGATTCCGAAAGTCGTGGACTGCTCGGCCGACGGTAAGTGGTCGATTTCCCACAGCATGTCGGACCTCAAAGACGACGTGAGCATGGCGACGATCTGGTGGCTCACGCGTCCGCGCGCGAGCTTCGGCACGCATGAATGGCGGTGTTTCCCGTCGATCCCCGTCAAGCAAGCGACGGAGCTTTCGGGCGACGTGGCGCGTCTCTCAAGCGCGTTCATGGAGCATGTGAACGACCACGCGCACGAGTTCCTCGCCTCGCCGCAGAGCGCGGCACCGATCTATCGGCACTTGAGCACGATCTCCGACCTCGTTCCGCCGGAGCCGCTCTCAATCGATCGATGGCACGAGCTCTATGCTCTGTGATCAGTTCTTCGGTTTCCAGGGAAACCACTTTCGGCGCAGCTTTGTCTGCGCCGATTTCTTTTTATGCAAAGTGAAAACCGCGGAGGGGATCGGACCCGCCGCGGCTTCGTTTTTTGTGCAGTTAGCTGCGATCGTCAGAAGGTGAACGTCATGACATCGATCACGCCCGTGATTGCCCGGATGCGTGCGATTTTTTCAGCCGACACCGGCTGATCGCAGTCGGCGATGTAGTAGCCGAATTGCGTGTTCGTGCTCGTGTGCGTGTTGCTGATGTTCACACGCGGACCGACCGCGATGATCGGCTCGATCTGAGCGAGAACGCCATCCTGATTGCGATGGGGCACCGTGACCCGCATGACGGCGGCGGACGACGGTTCAAGGACGTTCTCCGGCCAGTTCTTCGGCGACCAGACATTTCCTTGCTTGTAGAAGTCGATGATCTGATCGGCAGCCAAGTCGCCGCATCGAGCCTGCGCTTCCTTGGTATTCCCGCCCTCATGCGGCTGGCACATGATGAGCGGGTGGGGCGGAAGCTTCTGGTCCGGAAAGTCCGTGAAGTAACCGCCGAGCTTCCCTTCGTTGAGAGCGGAGAGGATGGCGACGCTGTCGCAGACTTCGCCGCGGGCGCAGTTGATGAGTCCCGCGCCTTTCCGCATCTTGGCGAGCCGCGCCGCGCTGATGAGATGCTGGTTGTTCTCGCCAGGCGTATGCACCGTGACGAAATCCGACTTCTCCAGCAACTGATCGACGGTATTCGCACGTTCCACCGACGGCGGAAGCAGGCGATAGAGCGGCGAGCGCCGGTTCGTGTCGTGCGCGATGACGCGTACGCCGAGGAGCAGCAACATCTGGATGACGCGGATGCCGATCTGACCGACGCCGATAACGCCGACGGTGAGCGAGGAGAGCTCGCGACCGACCATCTTGGACTTCATGGTTTCGAAGCCTTCTTCGCCGGTTTCGAAATCCTTTTTTGGCAGGCTGTAATCGAGCTGTGTCCGCACGAATGCGTCGCCGCGATGAAACTGGCGGGACAGGCCGATGACGGCGAACAGGACTTCCTGCGCGACCGAGTCGGAGTTGGCGCCGAGCGTCATCTGAACGCAGGCTTCGCCGTTCACGACACGATTGCCGACGATCTTGTTGGCCTCTGTTCCGGCGCGTACGATGAGCTTCAGGTTCGGAAACTCGTCCACATTGAAGTCCATGGTGCGCATGACGGCGGTATCGCAATTCGCAATGTCGTCGCTGAATTCGAAACGGCAATTCGTGCCGTTGCCGCTCGCGGTTTCCAGCTTCGCGATCGCCGCCGGTGAGAGCGGCGTAAACGCGCGTACGCGATGAGTCGTGATCATGGAGTGCATGATCCATTCCTTTCATTTTCTGACTGTATGTGCAGCGAAAAGATCAAAGCGTCCCGGAGGGCGCTTAAATCTTTTCGCCCCACGGGTGATACGAGCTGTCCAATGACAAACTCGCCCTTAATTCACAGATCGCTCTGTGCGCTAAGGGCGAGTTTCTTCGCGGTGCCACCTTATTGTTACTCATCCGCTCCTTATGGATACGGATTACCTCTGTTACGGGAGAACCCGGGATCTACTCGTGCAGATCCGCCTCACCGGGCCGAACCCCTTCCTGCGAAGGGAACCGGATCATAGGCTGTGGCTACCCGTAGTCTAGCGCGGGAAGGGGCGCTGTCAACGCCGCGTTGACAGCCTGGGAGGCGCTTGTTACGGTGGCCTTATGGACGTTATCCGTTCACAAAAGGGCCTCGTGCTCCTTGGCCTCCTCCTTAGATAGGGGGCTTTGTGAACGTGTAAATCCACGAAACCGAAATCACGAAGCCTCCACTCGAAAGAGGGGAGGCTTTTCAACTTCGGAACTGTTCATTGAGGTTCCGACAATGAGAGGGAATGAAAAGAAATGCGGCAACCGTTGAAACTCCCCGGCCTCGTCGGGGGTGAAGTCGAAACGTGGGCATGCGAGATGTCGAACGGCATCCTCGTCCCGCGCGATGTCACACCGCTCATCGATACGCTGAAGCAGGCGAACGGCATTCCGATCCTCGGCACGCTCACGCGCGAATCCGGCATCGGCTCGATCGAGTTCGCCAGCACCCCGGTCACGACGATCTGGGAACTGGTGGACCAGGTCTACCACTTCCAGCGTCGGTGCACGGAAGAAGGCATCGACGTGCGCTACACCTGTGCAATGCCGTACGGCGTGCACGAGCAGCCGGATACGCTGCAAGTATCCGGATCGAAGTCTCGTTTCGCCGCGATCGTTGAAGCGTCGAAGCGGGAAACGGCGAAGCTCGGGCGACCGGACGATTGGCGGCTGCTTCTGCAGCAAAATAATTATGCGGCGACGCATCTGCACCGGTCGTTCGACGGCATGCGGATCGCGCGCCATGCCGTCGACATCCGGCTCATCTACGCGGCCAACGTCATGCGCTTCGTCGCACCGCGCGTCGCGCGGATACTCTGCGACAAGCACAACGTCGACAATCGCGGCCACCTCCAGATCTTCAAGGGGTGGGGCGATCCGCGGCGCTTTGCGCAGCCCGACGTCTGGCATCGCTCGTTCGCTCACATGCAGGACTGGTACGCGCAGATCCCGCGGTTCATCTGCTCGATCGACGGCGACCAGGAAAAGGGTCAGTGGCAGGTCGACCTTGAGCGGCCCACGATCTGGGCGCGCGACGACCTCGGCGACGTGGGTTTCTGGCACCTCTGCCGGATCCGCACGAAGCAGGGGACGCTCGAGTTCCGGCTTTTGCCGGCGATGTCGCCCGAGCACTTGCGCTCGGCACTCACCGATCTCGACGACTTCGTCTGCTTCCTCGTGTCGATCGCATCGGCCGAGGGCTGCAACGTCGAGAGCGTCGAGGCGTTCAAGAAGACCGACGATTGGAAGAAGATCACCGACTTCCCGATCGGCGGCGCCGCCAAGATCCCGGCCAACTACGACCAGCTCGCCTGGACCGCGGACTTCATGCACTGATCCCCTGTCGGATCGATCGTTTGCACCTTGGCTACGGGCTGCGCCTCATCGCGCAGCCCGGACTTTTTTATGCTTGACAGCCTACGCGGCACGGGTAGAGTGAGCGTATGAGCCACACCAGCTCGCAAGGACGCATTATCGTCGTTGTCATTGACCTCCTCTAAGGGGAGCTTGCGCGCTGCAACACAGAACGCCGGCCTCCCCAAAAGGGAGGTTGTTTCGTTCTAGGCTCAAAGAGATCTTTCTGTACTCAATATCGTCATAGTCAACGTCACGAATCTCGGAAGGGAGATGCGGCAATGAAACTACAGTCAATCGGACTTGAGGCCGAAGGTTGGACCGGCGTACGACGCGCAGGGGTCTTGCATCCCGTGGACGTCGAACCGATCGCCAATCGTTGGAATGCGAAAAGCGGCGTCAACGGATACAAGCCGGTCGGACTCGTCACACGCGAGCCCGGCCTCGGATCGATCGAATTCGCGGGCAAGGAGGCGACATCGATCAGCGGCGCGGTCGC
Source organism: Candidatus Kaiserbacteria bacterium (assembly GCA_019247335.1). Classification (GTDB taxonomy): domain Bacteria; phylum Patescibacteriota; class Minisyncoccia; order Phycocordibacterales; family UBA2100; genus UBA10103. Next base: position 2,067 of record JAFAPB010000003.1, on the reverse strand, counting down.
GCATATCCTCGAACTCGATCGGCGCATCCGTAGCGACGGTCTCGACATCGTCTACGCGATGGCGAGCCCGTATGATCAACATCACATCGATCCGGAAGTCACCACTGGGCGCTATCGCGCGCTGTGGGAGGCGGCCCGCCGCGAGTTGCGCGCCCTCTACAAGGAGGAAGAAGTTCAGCAGCGTTTGGCGCGGATGGGCTATCTCAACAGCAGAGCGGCACTCCACATGCACCTCTGCCACGAGAACGGCGTGTCGGTTGCCAATATCGACAACCGCATCATCTTCCTGCTCGACGTGCTCAACTTCCTCGGCCCGCGGCTCGCTCGCATCCTCTGTCGTCACTACAGCGTCGACAACACGGGGCACCTCATCACCGCCTGGGGGTGGGGCGACCGGCGCCGTTTCTGCCGGGATGACCTCTGGTACACCTCGTTCGAGGATTTCCTGCGGCAGTACTCGTCGCTCAAGCGCATGATGCGCCCGGTCGGCGAGCTCAACGTGCAGTCGGGCGACTGGGAAGTCGATCTCGAAAGCCCGATGGAATGGGGCAATGAGATCGACGGCAAGACCGGCCATTGGCCGCTCGCGCGGGCACGCTGGCAGTTCGGGACGACGGAGATCCGTCTCTTGCCGTCCTGGCCGCTGGAGTCGCTCGAGGAAGTCGTGAATCACGTTGTCGGCTTCTGCGATCTGGTCTTGAGCGTCGCTCCGGCAACCATTCCGGACACGCTCGAGGCATGCAGGAGCACGAAGGCGTGGCGCGAGATCACCTCGTACTCGATCGTCGGCAAGACCATTCCCGCCGACTACAACTCCGCGATGTGGCACGAAGACGTCTTCCACTGATGTGGTCGACCGTTTTTGACGAGAACGACGGGCTGCGCCTTACCGCGCAGCCCGCACTTTTTTGCATATCACCCGCATCCGTTTATAGTACGAATATGAAGAAGATTTTGGTCATACAGTCCCGCGCGCGGCCCGAGATGATCGCGGCCGAGCAGGAAGAGTACCGCCACTCGGTCGGCGATCGCGGCGAATGCACGTTTCTCTCCGCGCTCGACGAATCGCTCCTCTGGATGGAGCCGGCGAAGCTGCTCGAAGGATTCGATGCGATCATCATCGGTGGCTCCGGAGAATTCGATCTCCACGGCGGCCGGCCCGATGACGACGCGGCGCGCCAGACCGCGCGCAAAATTCTTGAACGCGTGAAAGGACTCGCGGATTACGCGATCGATCATGAGAAGCCGCTTCTCGGCGTCTGCTTCGGACATCAGCTTCTTGCGGAAATGCGCGGCGGCAATGTGACCAACGATCACGAGCAGAAAAAAGTGGGCACATTCGAAGTGCAGCTCACTGCTGAAGGAAAAAACGATCCGCTCATGCAATCGCTTCCGGGATCCTTCCAAGCGCAGTACGGGCACAAAGACAGCGTCACTTCGCTCCCGCAGGGCGCGATCCTGCTCGCGGTCGGTCCCGCGTGCAAATTCAGCGCGCTCAAGTTCGGCCCCAAGGCGTATACGATGCAATTTCATCCGGAACTCCGCGCGCAGGACGTCGCGTGGAAGCTCGCAAATTCGCCCGGCTATCTGCCGGAAGGCGTGAGTGCGGAATCGATCGTCAAAGAATCGACCGAAGCGTCGAAGATCATCTCGTTGTTTATCGAAAAGATCGCGGCTTGACACTCATATGGGTGCGGCATACAGTCGTTTTATGACCTCGGGTCTTATACAGAACGGCATGATGATGCGCTCGATCGAACTCCGGGGGCTCGGACGATAATTCCGTATACAAACAAACGCAAAGGCCCCCGAAAGGGGGCCTTTGTGGTTCGGGACCGGCGCTTAGCGGAGAATCGGTCCCGGATGCACATGATCCGGTGGAAGTTCATTGAGGAGGCAATACATGACGACAGTAGCATGCGAGCTCGAATCGGGGCTCGTGGATACGAACGGCGCACCTGTCGACACGCTTGCCGTCCTCGAGGGTGGCAAGAAGACAGGGGAACCGTTCGAGGAGTTGACGTGCGATATGGGCCGCTCGTCGCTCGAACAAGTGACGACAGTGTG
>JAFAPB010000066.1 GCA_019247335.1 Candidatus Kaiserbacteria bacterium | reverse complement strand
CGTGATGAAGGGCTTGGAAGAGCGTATCGAGGTCGTCTGGTTCCAGGTGCACCCGAAGGCCATCGACTCGACGAACGCGCGGTGGCATCACTGGGTAACGATTGGGAACGCCGCCAAGTTGTTGTACGACTGGGTCGACGGATACGTCGTACTCGGCGGCACCGACACCATGGCGCACATGCTCGCGTCGATGCAGTTCATGTTCCCGAATATTGGCAAGCCGATCGTCGGGGGCGGCGCGCAGCTGCCGATCAAGCGTCTCGGCACCGATGCGGAGCGGAACCTGTTCTTCGAACTGGTGACCGCCGCCAGCGACCTGAGCGGTGCGCACCTCGCGTTCGACGAAAACGTGCGGCACGGCCTGCACGTCTTCAAGGTGCAGGACAAGAAGCTTCGCGCGTACGACAGCCCGCAGCGGTTCGTCATCGGCGACTACGACGGCGACGTCAACCTGTATCCGTCGGCGCCGAAGCGCAACCCGTTCGTCACGTCGGCGCGGTTGGAGTTCCGGCCGGGATTCCGCGAAGGCATCAAGGTCGTGGAATTGAGCCCGGCTACGACGTCGCGCTCTATCCTTCACGACGCGAGCGATCCGGACTGCAGCGCGCTGCTGCTCATCACATACGGAGCAGGGAACGTGCGCGACGAACCAGGCTTCCCCGGAGAAATCACGCACATCGATGCGATCCGGCAGCTCCACGAACGTCGGTATCCGGTCATCTTGGGTAGCCCCATGATGGACGGCAAAGTCGATTCGCCGTATGCCGTGGGGGCCAAGGCGGTCTCTGCGGAAGTCGGCGGCATCTCCGGCGGTGATACCTGCGGTCCGACGCTGCACGTGAAAGCGATGCGGTCGTTGGCACTCGCATGGAACACCGACGCGGACGCGCTCGACTACGACCGGTTCCGCGAGCACATGCTGCGGGATCACGTCGGCGAACTGACCGTGAATATGTCGAAATAGCGGACGGAGAACAACGAATGAAGAATGGCGGATGCCGCAAGGTGCCCGCCATAATCTTTTGTTGACCAGCTATCCATTTTGATACAGAGTAGCGCGAGTTTGGGAGAGACAATCCATGCCCCTCATCGACACAGGAAAGAGCCGCTTCACGCTTGAAGAGGGTCAATCCTATGCGGGGTGGACTCTCAAAAATATCGAGCACTATCATGGCAATTCAATCGGCACCCACCTTTTCACGTTCGTGAAAGATGGCTGTGTTCGTCGAATTACCAATCTTCAATGGCCCGGCGAACTTGCACGCTGCTCAAACGGCAGCTTCGGCGTGTTCGAATGCCCGGCCGAACTCGCGATCTTCTCGTATCGCACGACAAAGGTGCTCAAATTCATAGCCGCCGAACGGCACGATCAGTGGACCGACCTCTACTAGTTTCGTGTTCGCGAGGCGGTCTTCTGTTTGATACTATTCGACGCATGATTTCGAAGGACGACATTAAGAATCTGGCAAAGCTCGCGCGTCTTGAAGTCGCTGAAGCTGAGCTTGAGAGGCTGCAAAAAGAGCTTCCTGAAATTCTGTCATTTGTTGAGATGGTGCAAAAGGCGAGCACGAATCTGAAGGCCGGCGTGCCTGAGCATCGCAACATAACGCGACCTGATGAGAATCCGATTGAAAGCGGCACCTATACTGAGACCCTGTTGAAAGCTGCGCCGGCGCGCGAAGGCGATCGTATCGCCGTCAAGCAGGTCATTTCTCGCAAGAAATAATATGGACCTTTCGAAGCTGACTATCGCAAGCGCTCGGAAGGCGCTCGACGCAAAAGAATTCACTGCGCGTGAACTTACCGAAGCGTATTTAGATGAAATAAATAAAAAGAATGGGGAGCTGCAGGCTTATCTCGAAGTGTGGTCAGAAAGTGCTCGTGAAGAAGCAAAGAAAGCGGACGAGCGCATCGCGAGAGGCGAGAGCGCACCGCTCACGGGTATTCCGCTCGCGATCAAAGACAATATGCTCGTTGTGGATAGGCGGATCACCGCGGCATCGAAAATTCTTGAAAATTACATTGCTTCATACGACGCGAGCGTTATAAAAAAGTTGAAAGAGCAGAATGCGGTCTTGCTGGGCAGGACCAATATGGATGAATTCGCACTCGGCTCATCTACTGAAAATTCGGCGTTCGGTCCGACCAAAAATCCTCACGACATTTCTCGCGTGCCCGGCGGCACATCGGGCGGCTCAACCGCTGCGGTTGCCGCAAATCTCGCACTCGGCGCACTCGGTTCTGACACCGGTGGCTCGCTGCGACAACCGGCGGCATTCTGCGGCACTGTCGGATTCAAACCAACGTACGGCGCCGTTTCAAGATACGGTCTCATCGCCGCGGCATCATCGCTCGATCAGATCGGGACGGTAGGAAAGACCGTAGAAGACGCACAGATAATTTTTGATGCGATACGCGGGCACGACGAGAACGACAGCACTTCGCTCCCTGATTCGGCGTTTACGAAAACCGCGTCTGTGAAAAAAGTCGTCGGTGTACCGCGGGCGTTCCTCAAGGAAGGGGTGGAGGCAGACATGCTTGAGAATTTCGAACAGACGCTCAAGTCGCTTAAAGCCGCCGGTTACTCCATTGTTGATGTCGACTTGCCCGCGCTCGAATATTCGCTTGCCGTGTACTACATCATCAACCCTGCAGAAGTCTCGACCAATCTCGCGCGCTTCGACGGCATACGCTACGGCCTTTCGGTACCGGCTGACACGATAGGGGAAACTTACGAGCGCTCGCGCGGCATCGGCTTCGGACCCGAGACGCGTCGACGTATGCTCGTCGGCACATTCGTACTTTCATCAGGGTATGCAGATGCCTACTATCGCAAGGCGCGAGATGTCCGCGAATTAATTCGCGCGGATTTTGCGAAGGCGTTTGAGTCAGTAGATGCTATTGCGATGCCGACGAGCCCGACAGCTCCGTGGAAAATCGGCGGTAAAGCGGATCCGCTTTCCGTATACGCTGCGGATATCTTTACGGTGCCGATTAATCTCGCTGGCGTACCGGCGATTTCAATTCCTTCCGGCTCGGTTGAACGCGATGGCAAGAAACTGCCCGTTGGGTTCCAAATCATCGCGCCGCATCGCGGTGAAGCAGGATTGTTTGCAATAGCAAAAGACGTCGAGAAGAGCGCGGTATAATTTTTGAATGATAACCATCATCCCGCCGGACGGCGGAGATCCGACGGTCGCGAATGGCACCGGATGGGCATTCAATTCCATACTCAACGTGATGTTCCGCTGGGTGCCAGCCACGCTTTTCGTGATGACGAATACCTCGCCGTATGACAATCCCAATCCGATCACAACGCCTGTGACCGCGCCGGTCACGACCACCGACGTGG
>JAFAPB010000064.1 GCA_019247335.1 Candidatus Kaiserbacteria bacterium | reverse complement strand
AAAGAAAATAAAGGTCCGCTACATCCATAGCGACGTGAAAACGATCGAACGCATCGAAATCCTGACTGAATTCCGTCGAGGTACCTTCGACGTGCTCGTTGGCGTGAACCTGCTGCGCGAAGGTCTGGACCTGCCGGAAGTCGAGCTGGTCGGCATTCTCGATGCCGATAAAGAAGGATTTCTGCGCTCAGAAGTATCACTCATCCAGACCATCGGGCGCGCAGCGCGCAACGTGAATGGCCGCGTGATCCTCTATGCGGACAATATGACGGGCTCGATGGACCGCGCGATCAGTGAGACGAACCGCCGCCGCTCAGTGCAGATGGCATACAACAAGGAGCACGGCATCACCCCGCAGACGATCAAAAAACAGATTAAGGATATTACGGGTGATATTCAGAAGGTACGCGAACTCGCGACAGCACAGCTTGCTAAGGAAGATGCGGCCGCATACGGCGATCCGAAGAAAGCGATCCGCGAGAAGCGCCGCCAGATGCATGAAGCCGCTGATAATCTCGACTTCGAAACAGCCGCGATCCTGCGTGACGAGATCCAAGCGCTCGAAAAGTCGGCAAAAACGAAGCAAGCAGCTAAAGTTAAATAATATGCAGGAGATACAGGAAAACGTGCCGCTTGCGCCGCTCACCACCTTCGACATCGGCGGCAATGCGCGTTATTTCGTCGACGTGCGCACGGAAAGCGATATCAAAGAAGCGATCGCCTGGGCACAAGCAAAAGGCGTCGGTTACGTCGTTCTCTCCGGCGGCAGCAATGTACTCGCTCCCGGAAAAGATATAGATGCGCTCGTTATCCATATCGTCGGCGATCTCTACAGCGTCGAGAGCGGTCTCGTCGATGCGTGGACCGGTACGAATCTGCTCACGCTCATTCGGAGCATGGCTGCGCAAGGTTGGGGCGGCTGGGAGAAGCTTGCCGGCATTCCCGGTACGATCGGCGGCGCCGTACGTGGTAATGCCGGCGCATTCGGTCCTGAAATTAAAGATTTTGTGACTAAGGTAAAAGCCTGCAATACAAAAACGGGCGAAAGCAGGGAGTTTGAGAATGCGGATTGCGACTTTTCGTACCGGCACTCTTTTTTTAAAGATAATCCGGAGTGGATCATTACGCGGGTGGAGCTTAAGTTGCAGCAAGTCGACCCTGCCGAGTCCAAACGGCTTGCCGACGAGACGATCGCGGAGCGCGAAAAGCGGCACCTACAGAATGTGAAGGCCGCTGGCTCGTATTTTATGAACCCGAGGGCGTCCGCACATATCGTGGAGCTGTTCGAAAAGGAAAAGGGCGTAAAATCGCGCGAAGGCCGCGTGCCTGCCGGATGGCTCATCGAGAAGGCGGGTATGAAGGGCGCGACAGTGGGTGGGGCGAAGGCGAGCGAGCAGCATCCCAACTACATCGTAAATACCGGTGCGGCGACCGATGCGGATGTGAAGGAGCTGGCTGAACGCGTCAAAAGGGCCGTCAAAGACCAGTTCGGCGTGGATCTGCAAGAAGAAGCGGCTGTCTGGTGATTGTGGTATAGTGGCCGTCCTAACCCCCAGCGCTGTCGCGGGGGTCGGACTCATTTGCTATGGCAGAAAAAGGCCTCGGTACGGACAAAATAACGATAAAGGGCGCTCGGACGCACAATTTGAAGAACGTGAGCGTGGAGATGCCGCGCAATAAGATGGTGGTCTTCACCGGCCTCTCCGGCAGCGGGAAATCATCGCTCGCATTCGACACGATTTTTGCCGAAGGGCAGCGCAAATATGTCGAATCGCTCTCGGCGTATGCTCGACAATTCCTGCGCCAGATGCAGAAGCCTGATGTGGACGAGATATCGGGTCTATCGCCGGCGATCTCTATCGATCAAAAGAGCCGCTCCAACAATCCACGTTCGACCGTCGCCACGATCACGGAGATCTATGACTACCTGCGTGTCTTGTATGCCCGTATCGGACATCCGCACTGCCCTGTCTGCGGGAGGGAAGTGCGGAAGCTTTCCAACGAAGAAATTCTTGAGGGCGTTCTTGAGATCGTGGAAGCCGCGCCGAAAAAGGCGACAAAAGGGAACTTAACCAAGGGCGTCTCCGATGCAAAAATTCGCGTGCTCGCGCCCGTCGTTGTCGGGAGAAAAGGCGAGTATTATCAGCTGCTCTACGATCTGTTGAACAAGGGATACGAAAAAGTCGTGATCGACGGCGAAGAGAAATCGCTGCGCGATCGCATCGTGCTTGCGAAGAACGATCGCCACGATATCGATATCGTGGTCGACGAGCTCTTTATCTCCGAATTCAACGACGACCCGAAGGGTACGCACGAGCGTGCCTCCGAGGCGATCGAGCGCGCGCTGCACGAATCGGAAGGGTTGGTAAAGATCGTCGATGCCGAAGGAAAGGGCCGCATCGTCTCGGCTAAGTTCATGTGTCCGTACGACGGATTTTCATTTCCCGAGATAGAGCCGCGTCTCTTCTCGTTCAACTCTCCATACGGCGCGTGCCCGGAGTGCAAAGGTCTCGGCACGAAATTTATCTGGAGCGATGAGCCGTGCCCGGTCTGCGAAGGCAGGCGTTTGCGCAGCGAGTCGCTCAACGTCTTTCTCGGCGCGGTACACGAGCCGGAAACGCATGAAGGCCCGGCGAAGGGTACGAATATCGTCAATCTGTCGTCGCTTTCGATCGAGGATGCGATGGGATTTTTCAACAAGCTGAAACTCACAAAAAAAGAGCAGGATATTTCGCGTGTCGTTGTGAAGGAGATTACCTCGCGCTTGCAGTTCATGCTCGATGTCGGTATCGAATACCTCACACTCGATAGAAAGGCCAACACGCTCTCCGGCGGTGAAGCGCAGCGTATTCGCCTCGCGTCGCAACTGGGCTCCGGCCTCGTCGGCGCCCTGTACGTACTCGACGAGCCGACGATCGGCCTCCACCAGCGCGACAACGACAAATTGATCGAGACGCTGAAGCATCTGCGTGATCTCGGCAACACGGTGCTCGTTGTCGAGCACGATGAAGACACGATCTATGCATCGGATTACATCATTGATATCGGGCCGGGCGCTGGCACACATGGCGGCAATATCGTCGTTTCCGGCTGGCTCGATGATCTCCTGACGGCAAAGACGAATAAATCCGGCTCGCGCACGCTTGCGTACTTGCGCGAGGAAGCGGTGATACCCGTGCCGGAGAAACGCCGCACTGCCGACCGCGGCAAGATAAAGATCCGCGGCGCATCGAAATTCAACCTCCAGAATGTGAATGTCGATATCCCGCTCGGCAAGCTCGTGACGATCACGGGCGTCTCCGGCTCGGGCAAATCGACATTTCTCTATGAGATCGTTCACCGGAATCTGCAGGCGCGCTTCGACAAGCGCTTCCGGACGGCGAAACTCTA
>JAFAPB010000062.1 GCA_019247335.1 Candidatus Kaiserbacteria bacterium | reverse complement strand
GGCTTCAAGATGATCGGCGTGCGCCGTCCGGCGATCGGCCCGAAGGTGGCCGACATGCGTGTCGACGTCTACCAGAGCGCCGATCTCGCTCGTGTCGACACCGCGGATGCCAACGCACAGGTCATCAGCCTCGAGAGCTGTGGCGATTTCGTGCGCTATCAGGTCCTCGTGAGCCGCGTGCCGGATGCCGACGACGCCACCAAGCTCTGGGACGTCGCCGAAGTGCCGGTGCCGGCGAACGCGAAGGACGTGAAGATCGCGTCCGGCTCGATCACCGTTCAGAAGTACTGGGCGGGCAGCTTCGACGGCAACTTCGAGAAGGGTGTCACGCTCACCGAGCAGACGATGCCCGTTACGCCCAACCGGACCGCCAAGAACTACAAGTGGTAGGCGGCAACGCTCTTGCGGGCGCCTGGGACCAGACTCATACTCTGGAACCGGGCGCCCCTTGACTTTTTCACAAATGTGCTGTAGGGTTTAAATATTCAGCGAGTATTGACAGATACAAAGAATCTGCTATAATACTCATATAGTTCTGTCTACGGGTCGGTTTATTAACCGTTATTTTTTTATTCGCTTGTTTATGAACAGCATTATGAAAAGCAAGATAGTAAATGCATCGGTCGCGCTGGTCGGCGTGATCGCGATGCTCAGCGTTTCGGTGGCTCCGGTCATCGCCTACGCAGAAGATAGTGGCATCAGCGATGGCGGATTCAATTTCGATCCGGGCATCAGCGATGGTGGCTTCAACTTCAATCCCGGCATCAGCGATGGCGGATTCAACTATGATCCGGGCATTAGCGATGGCGGCTTCAATCCGTATGGCATCAGCGACGGATCGTTCGATCCCTACGGCGGCATCAGTGATGGTGGCTGGAATCCGTATGGCATCAGCGACGGCGCGTATGATCCCTACGGGGGCATAAGCGACGGTGCCTGGAATCCTTACGGTGGCATCTCGGACGGCTCGCCTTATGGCAGCCTCTCCGATGGTTCTCCGTACGGATCGCTCTCCGATGGCTCGCCTTACGGCTCTCTTTCGGACGGAAGCCCGTATGGCAGCCTCTCTGACGGCTCTCCTTACGGCAGCCTTTCGGATGGCACCCCGTGCGACAATCCGTGCTTTGGAAGTCTCTCTGACGGCTCTCCTTACGGCTCTCTCTCGGATGGCAGCCCGTACGGCAGCCTCTCTGACGGTTCGCCTTACGGCAGTCTCTCGGACGGTACGCCGTACGATTGTGCGAATACCTGCGCGCAGCAGTACGCGTACAACCAGGATTGCGGTTGCTATCAGCAACAGCAGCAGTACCAGCAGTACCAGTCCCAGTCGTTCCAGCCGTACGCGCAGTCGACGCCGAAGACGATAGCTGCTCCGCAGTACTCGGCCCCGACCTCGTACCCGCAGCAGTCGTACCCGATCCAGCAGTCGTACCCGATCTCGCAGCCGATCCCGCAGCCGAAGATCGCTCAGGCGCCGATCTATCAGACGCCGATCGCGTACCCGATCTCGTACCCGACTCCGCAGCCGTATCCGACTCCGATTCCGCAGCCGTACCCGCAGCCCAAACCGCAGCCGATCCCTCAGCCGATTCCGCAGCCTGTTCCGCAGCCGATCATCTATCCGCAGCCGAACAACTACAACTCGAATTACTGCACGAACGGCAGCTGCAATTACACGGACAACAGCAAGGTGAACATCGACAACTCGATCAACGGCAGCTACAACACGGATAATTCGATCAACCACAGCTTCAACAGCACGGTGCGTGATAGCTACAACAGCACGGTGACGACGCTCGCGCCTGTCACGCCGCAGCCGATCATCCAGTACCAGATCCCCATGCAGCCGATCGTCTATCCGCAGCCGCAGCCGATCTACAACCAGAACGTGTACTGCACGATCACGGTCTCGCCGAACACGATCCAGAACGGTCAGACGGCATACCTCTCGTGGAGCTCGAACGGCACCTCGGCACAGCTCTCTGACGGATTGGGCTATGTCGCCCCGAACGGCACGCTCGCCGTGCGTCCGGAAGCGACCCGCGTCTACACGCTCACGGTGTGGGGCCCGGGCGGCAGCAATGTCTGCTCGACAACGCTCAATGTGATCGGTAGCGCACCGTACGTCTCGCTCTCGCAGATCCCGTACACCGGCTTCGACTTCGGTCCGGTCGGCAACGCGATCTACTGGATGGGCCTCGCAGCCTTCGCCGTAGCCGCCGCGTACCTCGCGGTCTACTACAAGGGCGGCGCCCTCGCGTTCGCCGGACTCATGGGTTCGACTCGTCGCACTGACTCGGCGGATCATGTGAGCCTCGCGGAATCCACGATCACTGAAAAGGAGGTCGAGGAAACCGCTCCGGAGACGACCGAGACTCATGCGCGTGTCGCTGAACTTCCTGTCCACGAGACGCGCCCGATGACCGACACCATGGCTATCGCGCGCAACTCGGATGGCACCCCGAAGATCGTGATCACTCGCGCCTAATCACTTCAAGTCCGCCGCTCCTGCGACGCTCCGAAAAGTGAACGAAACGGCCCCGCTTCTGCGGGGCCGTTCTCGTTGGCTAGACATTGGCGCGCTCGCGAATCCGCGCGAGCGTCGCATCGATAAATTCCTGGAGCGGCACCGTCGCCTTGTCGCCGTTCTTGTTGTTCTCTACGGTGATGGTGTTGTCGGCGACTTCCTTATCGCCGACGACGATAAAGCAGGGGACTTTGGAAAGCTTCATCGCGCGGATGCGCTTGCCGAGCGATTCGTCGGCATCGGGCTGCTCAACGCGGATGCCGGCGCGGCGAAGTGCTTCGACGACACTCTGCGCGTATTCCGCATGCTTTTCCGAAACGGGCAGTACGGATACCTGGACCGGTGCCATCCACAGTGGAAACGCGCCCGCGTAGTGTTCGATCAATACGCCAAGGAAGCGATCGGGGGAGCCAATGAGCGCGCGGTGGATCATGACCGGCGTCTTTTTCGTGCCGTCTTCGGCCGCGTATTCGAGTTCGAAGCGTTTCGGCTGTACGAAATCGAGTTGCACGGTCGAGATCTGCCAATTGCGGCCGATCGCGTCGATCGCCATGATGTCGATCTTCGGGCCGTAGAACGCCGCTTCACCAACCGCTTCTTTGAATTCGATCTGCTTGGATTGCAGAAGTGAACGCATGATCGACTCTGCGCGATCCCACACGGCCGGGTCGCCGAGATATTTCTGGGAATCATTCGGGTCGCGCAATGAGAGTCGCATCCAATAGCCGATGCCGTACGTCTTCAGCGCTTCCTGGATCGCGCCGAGCACGGCCGAAACCTCGCTTTCGATCTGATCCTCGCGGCAGAAGATGTGGCCATCGTCCTGCGCGAAGGCGCGAAGGCGCGTGAGTCCGGAGAGTTCGCCGGGGCGCTCGTCGCGATAGAGATTGGCGAAATCAGCGTAACGGATCGGGAGGTCACGATAGCTGCGCGGCTGCGAAGCATAGATCTGGGTGTGCTGCGGGCAGTTCATCGGCTTGAGAAACATCTCATCGGAGACGTACTGCGAGCGGACGGAGAGCATATCTTCTTTGTAAGCGTCGTAGTGGCCGGAAATTTTGAAGAGCTCGGCCTTATTCACGTTCGGCGTGTGGACTTCGCCGAAGCCGAGCTTTGCATTCAATTCTCGCGAATAATTCACGATGGCATTGCGCACCGCATTGCCTTTGGGCGTATAGAGCGGCATGCCGGAGCCGACGAGATCCGAGAAAACAAGGAGTCCCTGCTCGCGCGCGATCTTGCGGTGATCGCGCTTCGCGGCTTCTTCGCGCTGCACGAGGTAGGCATCGAACTCCGCTTTAGATGAAAAAGCGAGTCCGTAAATGCGCGTGAGCATTTTGTTTTTCTCGTCGCCGCGCCAGTAGGCGCCCGCGACGCGATCCAGCTTAAAAGCGCTCGGATCGACCTCTTCGGACGGGTTGTCGGCGTGCCCGCCTTTGCAGAGATCGACGAAGCCGCCGACGGTGTAGAAGGTAAGCGTCTTGCCTTCGCCCGCGAATTCTTCAATGAGCTCGCTCTTGTATTCATTCCATGCGAATTCCTGTTTCGCTTCTTCTTTTGACACTTCGCGGCGCTCGAACACGTTCCAGCCTTTCAATTTCTCGCGCATCTTTTGCTCGATCTTCGGGAGGTCGTCCTCCGAGACCGAACGCTCGCCGAGATCGAAATCCTGATAAAAGCCGTTATCGATGGAGGGACCGATCGCGTTCTTCGCGCCCGGATAGATCTCGCGGACCGAAGCCGCGAGCAAGTGGGCGAGCGTATGCCGGATGTGTTCGATGTTGTCTGCCATAGAAATGTGATGCCGATAAAAGAAACCGCCCGAGTGAACGCACGGATGCCGTGCACTCACTCGGGCGATCACTCGAACCGCGGTTCCACCGAGCTTCTCTGCGGATGCAGAGCACTTTAGTTCAGATTAGGCTTTCGCTCGGTCTCCCGATCCCGGTTGGTAGCCGGAACAATCTCTGATGCCAAAAGTGTAGTTCGGCCGCTTGCGTACGTCAAGAATTACCAAAGCATAACGGCGCCGACAAGGCGCCGCCATGGAACAGATGAACAATTCGCTTACGCGGCCTTCTCGCGAACCTCGGGCGCCAGCTCCGGGTTGAGCGCGGCTGCTAGAGAATCAAGGAGGCGAATGCAGAACGCACGATCGGTCTCGTTCAGCTTCTTGAAAGTCGTGACTTGCCGGCGCAACCAGAACAGCCGATCCCTGCAGTTATCGTCAGAAGGGCGCACCTCGCGAATCTTCTTGGCGCCGATCGGCGGATTCGTGCGCATGACCTCGGCAATCGCTGCACGGACAGGCACATCGTGCATGCGGTAGTTCTGCGCGAATGCCTTGAACGCCGGTAACAGGATGTCGCAGGCGCTTGGTCGGGGTGGGGGATCGGACTGCTGCAGTTCAAGACTCGCGTTACGCAATTTCAGCGCGAAGTCTTTCGAAGACTCTGCGTGAGAGCTCGCCGCCATTACACGTCACCTCCAGTTGTTTGTACGCTGCCTCGGAGCATTTCCCGAAAACATTATCGATACCATAAAGCCTGCAGCGTGAGAGTCAATAGTTTTTTGGCGAAAATGTTGAAAAAAGAATGCGGCGGCCGGGCTGAAAGCCAGGCCGCCGCAGTGGCGAAGGGAAGCGTTAGTGGGTCACGCGATGCGGACGCAGGCCTTGCTCGGCGAGTCGCAGCTGCACCCAGATCTCCGAGCAAAAGCTCGTGACGCGCGCGAGTTCCCGGTCCGTCAGTTTTTCGCTGTCACGAATTCGCTCGAGCAGCTTACGCTCTTCAGCGAGCTCCTGCTCAAGAATGCCGAGACCATCTTTGACGTTGCCGTAAAGGTTTTCGTACGCGGTGCGCAGGTGTTTGCCCAGTTCGGCTACATCGGTCTCAAGCTGCGTAGTTGCGACGATAGCCTGTCCGATCGCTTCGGTATCGCACGTGCCGTGGTGTTCATAGGCGTAGATGGCGAGTGCCGCATTCTTGAAAATGTCGGCGGTTCCGATAATCAATTGAGCCCCCTTGCAGGTTGTTCAAGCTGCCGCATTAATGACATAAATTATGAATTTTGTCAAAGTGCCTTTGCTTTTTCGGCGACGAAGCTTGGGATGCCGTTGCGCTCCGATACTTTGCCCTTGAGCATGATGCAGTTCCCTGAGACCATCAGTTTCTCGAATTCTTTCAAGACGCGCGGGAATGCGACGACCTCGATGTCGCCCGAATAATCCGCGATCTTGAGGAAGACCATGCGCTCGCCGCTTTTGGTCAGGATCGGTTGCACGGTCTCGACGAACCCGGCGATCACCGTGTCGATGCCGCGGAGATTTTCCTTGGCGTGCTTTATGGAGTTTTTCTGATTGGCGAGCTTGTCTTTGTGCTTGTCGAGCGGGTGGCCCGAAATGTAGAGACCGAGGAGTTCTTTTTCCCAGGTGAGACGTTCATCCATCGTCGCGGGCGCGGCGGGATCGAGCGTGATATGCGTCTGTCGCGGTGCGGCCCCGAAGAGCGAGCCCTGATCCGACGGCGCTTTGGTGAATTCGCGGTGGGCGAGGAGGAGATGCTCGATATTGGCAAAAAGTTGTCCACGCTCGCCGAGCTCATCGAGCGCACCAGATTGGATGAGCGACTCAAGCGACTTTTTATTCAAATTCTTGTCGGTCACGCGTGCGACGAAATCCGATATATCGGCGAACGGCTGCGACGCCATAATGGATTCGGCCACGCCCGCACCGAAATTCTTGATCGAATAGAGCCCGAAGCGGATCGTCTTATTGTCAACAACAGTGAAATTGCCCTTGCTCTCGTTGACCGATGGCGGCAAAACCATGATGCCCATGCGCTTGCATTCCGCGACCGTCTCCGCGATTTTCTCGACATCGCCGGCATCCGCCGTGAGAACCGCGGCCATATAGTCGACGGGAAAGTTCGCTTTCATATATGCCGTCTTGTAGGCGAGATTGCCGTAGCTCGCTGCGTGCGCCTTGTTGAATCCGTAGGCGGCGAATGTCTCGATCTGTTCCCACAATTTCTGAACGACCTCTTTTTTCATCCCGCCCGCGAGACATCCTTTCTGGAATTTTTCTTTCTGCGCCGCCATTTCCGCCGGGATCTTCTTACCCATCGCCTTTCTAAATTTGTCAGCCTCCAGCCAGGTATAGCCGGCGAGATCGATGGCGATCTGCAAGACATCGTCCTGATACGTGATGACGCCGTAGGAATTCTTGAGGATTGATTCCATGCGCGGATCGAGGTATTTCACGAGATGGGGATGTCGTTTTCGCTCAATGTAGGCCGGAATGAAGTTCATCGGACCCGGTCGATACAGGGCGACCATCGCGTTGATGTCATGGATGGTCGAGGGCTTCAGATCGATGAGGTACGACGTCATGCCGCCGCCCGCGAGCTGAAAGACGCCGAGCGTTTCGCCGCGCGAGAGCATGTCGAATGTCTTTTTGTCGTTGAGCGGTAACGTGTCGAGATCGATATCGATGCCGAGGCGCTCTTTTACGCGTGCGACCGAATCCGCGAGCACGGAGAGGTTGGTGAGTCCGAGAAAGTCGAATTTCAGAAGACCCGCTTCTTCGATCGCGTACATGTCGTACTGCGTGATCGTTTTGCCGCCCTTAGGGTCGAGCTGGATGGGCGCGTAGTTGGTGACTTCTTCCGGCGCGATGACGACGCCCGCCGCGTGCACACCGACGTGCCGCGCATTGCCTTCGAGCTTGCGCGCGAGGTCGAGGATCTCGTGCGCATCCGCATCGCTCTCATACAATTGTTTCAGTTCGGGCACTTCGTCGAGTGCGCTCTGGATCGTGACGGGAAAGCCCTGTTTGCCGAAGGGAATTAATTTCGCGACCGTGTCGCCCGTGCCATATGAGTGGCCGAGCGCACGAGAGACATCGCGCACCGCCGCGCGCGCCATCATCGTGCCGAACGTCCCGATCTGCGCCACCTTGTCTTGGCCGTACTTGCCGCGTACGTATTCGATCAGCTGGTCGCGCTTGTTATCCGCCAGGTCCATATCGATATCCGGTGGTGAGGGACGTTCCGGATTTAAAAAGCGTTCAAACGGGAGATTGTAGACGAGGGGATTCACTGTCGTAATGCCCGAGAGGTAGGAAACGAGCGAGCCCGCCGCCGAACCCCTTGTGTTGGTCAAGATGCCGACTTCTTTCGCGTGACGAAGGAGATCCGAGACGACGAGAAAGTAGGGCGAATACCCTTTCTTTTCGATGATGCCGAGTTCGTATTCGATGCGCTTTAGATTTTCTTCGCTTCTCGGCACGCCGCGTCGCTCAAAGCCCGACATCGCGAGCTCCCGCAGCTCTTCGCTCGCGGTCGAGTTCTTAGGAATCGGAAAAGCAGGGAAGACCCATCGCCCGAGTTCGAGCTTGAGATCGCATTCCTCCGCGATCTTTGCTGCGTTGTCGATCGCTTCTGGCAGGTCCTTAAACAGCTCCTCTATTTTTGTGCGAGACTGAAACGAGAAATCGCGCATGCGGTATTCACCGCCCTCACGATCGAGCACGCTCGCGGTCCTGATCTTATTGACGAGATCTGCGGCGAGGCCGTCCTCGCGATCGAGGTAATACACGTCATGCGCGGCGACGATCGGCGTTTTGTGCGCCTTGGCAAATGCGACAAGTTCCTGCATGCGCGCTTCGTGCCCCTCAATTTCCGGATGCCGTGCGATCTCTATATAAAGGTCGCTGCCGTAAATCTTGCGGTACCATTCCAGCGTCTGCGAGGCCTTGTCTTTGCCGCCATGGCGGAGGCTGTAGGCGATCTCGCCGCTGTGTGAAGGCAAAATCGCGACGAGGCCGTTGGCATACCTCTCCATCAGTTCACGATCGATGCGCGGTCGATAGTAAAACCCCTCCAGATACGAGATCGAAACTAACTTGAGGAGGTTTTTGTAGCCCACTTCGCTTTTGGCTAGAAGCACGAGACGGCCGAATTGATCATCCACTTTGTGCTCTTTATCATGCCGCGTGCGCGGCGCGATAAAAAAGTCGACGCCGATGATCGGCTTTATCTCTTTGGCGACGCACTCTTTATAGAAATCGATCGCGCCGTACATGTTGCCGTTGTCGGTGAGCGCGAGTGCCGTCTGCCCGTCGTTTTTAGCGGCCGCGACGAGATCTTCGACCTTAGGAAGCGCTTCGAGGAGGGAATAGTGTGAGTGAGTGTGAAGATGGACAAAACCACGCGACATACAGCGAGTATATCACTCGTGATTTTCGGCATTTTCTCTCCTTCACACGATAATAATTTTATTGTATGGTCTCGCGAGCCAAAAAAGAACAAAAAGACGGCATAATTCAACGACAGGACCATGTCATGTCTCAACAGAGTCTGCTTCATCAAATCCTTAAAGCCGAGCGGAAGCGGCCCCGTAAATGTCCGTATAACGGCAGCGATGCGCCCAGACGAGGCACCGAGACGTTTCCTGTGCCCGCCGAGTTGCGGGGGCTCGTCGCGCTCATGCACTCGCTTCTCCACGAAGCGCAGCTGCTCGAGCGCGGCCCTCCGAAGGATGGTGCACCCAACAGCTATACCGTCCGGCAAAAGGCGGAGGCGCTTGAGACGATCGTTACCGATGAGTTACGTCGCCGTCGTCGAGATCCTGACGACTGCACGTACGGTTTTCACAGCGGGTGGCGATGCTCGCGCCTGTAATCGCATCTGTTCTAGGGAAGAGCGCGCCTGCGTCGGCGCGCTCTTTTGTTTGATACAATAGAAGGGTAATGCGATACGTCATCGGCATCGACGAAGCCGGACGCGGCGCGCTCGCCGGTCCCGTATGTGTCGGCGCCGTCCTCTTTCCCGAAGATTTTCCGTGGAGTGAAGCATTTGCCCTCATTACGAAGCGCGGCGTGCCGCGTTTGCGCGACTCTAAACAGCTCAATGCGCAGCAGCGCGATGTGATCTACGATTTCATCGTCTCGCACGGGCGGCTGAAGCATGCGTTCGCCTTTGTACACGCGCATGTGATCGACAAAATTGGCATCGTGAACGCCTCCCACGAGGGAGCGGCGATGGCGATCGCGGATCTTGAGGTGAGCCCCTCGCGAGCGCATGTGCTTCTCGATGCCGGGCTCAAAGTGCCAAAGGTGTGGTCGCAAGAATCGATCATCCGCGGCGATGAGACAGTCCCGGCGATCGCATTCGCATCCATCATCGCCAAAGTGACGCGCGATCGGCTTATGGAAGATGTCGCGCTTCTGTATGATCAATATAAGTTCGAAGATCACAAAGGGTACGGCACGCTCGCGCATCGCCGCGCGATCGCACGCGCGGGGCTCTCCGACATCCACCGCGTCACTTTCTGCAGCGATTTGCGCGTCGGCCGCACCGTGGCATAGTCGCGGTAGCAGAAACGGAGGCGACACATGCCGATTCCCGGCGATGCCGCGCTCCGCGCGGCCATCAATGAATTGATCCACGAAGAAGACAGCTGGCAGCGCGCCGGCAGCTTGCTCGTCGGATTCATCGGCGAGTTTGTCGGCCGGAAGCCGAAGATATTCGGGTTCGACGATATCTACATGATCAGTATCGTGCCCGAAGAAGGGTACATGGAGGTCTGGGTCGAGCCCGACGAGGACGAAGAAGAGATGGTGACCCGTCGAATCTATTACGACGAGTCCGGCAAAAGCCTCAAGATCATTCGTCTTACCCGCTTCGAATACGATCTCGAATGGGACGTCGAAGAGCCGGACGACGAAGCGGACGATAATGAGGACATGGAGGACGACGGCAATCTCTCCTATACGCCGTCC
>JAFAPB010000040.1 GCA_019247335.1 Candidatus Kaiserbacteria bacterium | reverse complement strand
GCCTACGAGACCGAAGACGGCACGCGCTTCCGCGGCAACGCCTTTTTCCAGCGCGGCACGATCTCGATCGTTCTGCGTCTCATTCCCAAAGCGATCAAGACGGTGCAGGAATTGAATCTGCCGGAAGTGCTCACCTCCTTCGCGCGCCGCTCGCAAGGATTTTTCCTTGTAGTAGGTCCCGTGGGGCAGGGGAAAACGACCACGCTCGCATCGCTCATTGAGCTCATCAACACCGAGCGTATGGAGCACATCGTCACGATCGAGGACCCGATCGAATATATCTTCGAGCCGAAGCAATCCTTGATCGACCAGCGCGAGGTGAAGATCGATACGAAAGATTTCGAAACCGCGCTCATTTCCGCCTTCCGTCAGGACATCGATGTGCTCTTGGTGGGCGAAATGCGCTCCCACGAGACGATGGCCGCAGCGGTCACCGCCGCGGAGACGGGCCATCTCGTCTTTTCCACCATGCATACAAACGACGCGGCGCAGACCGTCGAGCGCATCATCGACGCCTTCCCCGCAGGACAGCAGGATCAGATCCGTCTGCAGCTCTCGGCGTCGCTCGCCGGTATCTTCAGCCAGCGCCTCATTCCGCGTATCTCGGGCGGCTTGATTCCCGCATACGAGCTCCTCATCAACACCAAAGCGGTTTCCAACCTGATCCGTGAGAAGCGTACGCACGAATTGAATACGGTGATCGAGACGGGATCCACCGAGGGCATGATCGACATGAACCGCTCGCTCGCGGAATTGGTCAACCGCGGCGAGATCACGCAGGAGACCGCATATGAATACAGCTTGAATCCCAACGTGCTCGATAAGCTGCTCTAACTATGGCGGTGTTCAGCTACAGCGCACTCGACCAGAGCGGCAACAAGCGCGAAGGCACGATCGATGCCGTCAACATGGATGTCGCGATCGCCGCCCTGCAGCGCCGCGGCCTCATCATCTCGCAGATCGACGAAGAGAATGCGCAGCAGGCGGGGCTCAATCGCTCGATCTCGTTCTTTAACCGTGTCACGAATGCCGACGTGGTCATGCTCTCGCGCCAGATCACGACGCTCTTTGAAGCGCAGGTCTCCGCGCTGCGCGCGTTCCGCCTCCTCGCCGCCGAAGCGCGCACCCCGGCGCTCGCGAGCGTACTCACGGATATCGCGAATGACATCCAGAGCGGCGCCTCGATCTCGGCGGCGCTCGGCAAGCACCAGAACGTCTTCTCCGCCTTTTACACCAACATGGTGCGCGCGGGTGAAGAATCAGGAAAACTCGATGAGACCTTCGCGTTCCTCGCAGATTACCTCGACCGCAACTACGAGATCACGACCAAGGCGCGAAACGCGCTCATCTATCCTGCGTTCATCTTTACGACCTTTATCGTCGTCATGACGCTTATGATGACGCTCGTCATCCCGCACCTCTCCGATATGTTGACCGGCGTGGGGCAGCAGATCCCGATCTATACGCGTGTCGTGATCGCTATTTCCAACTTCCTTCGCCACTACATCCTCCTCATCGTGATCCTCCTCGGGCTCGGCGTCGGGTTCTTGGTGCGCTATGGCTCGACCCCGCGCGGGCGCGACATGCTCTCGCGCGCCCGGCTCGAATTCCCGATCATCGGCGGCATCTATCAGAAGATCTACCTCTCGCGCGTCTCGGACAACCTCTCGACGATGCTCAAATCCGGCATCCAGATCCTCCGCGGGCTCGAGATCACGGCATCCGTCGTGGAGGATGCGACCTACGAGCGCATCTTGAATTCCGCCGCCGTTGACGTGAAGGCGGGGCTTCCGGTCTCCGAAGCGCTTCGCAAATATCCCGAGATCCCCGGCATTGTCGTCGCCATGATGAAGATCGGCGAGGAAACGGGAAATATGGGCCAGATTCTCGAAACCATGGCGCGCTTTTACCGGCGCGAGGTCAATAATGCGGTCGACACCATGGTCGACCTCATCGAGCCGATCATGATCGTGGCGCTCGCCGTCGGCGTCGCCATTCTCCTCGCGTCCGTGCTTATCCCGATCTATAACATCGCCTCCGGCTTCTAGCGACCGCAGAACGTACCCCATCTGCTTCGTTGCGGGTCCCGTCCGCATTTCTCACCGTACCCAAAGTACGGCTCTAAATGTGGCCATCCCGCGCCTCGCATCTCGGGTACGTTCTGCGGTCGCCAACTTATCCACAAAGTGAGTCCGGAAGGAAGGAGAGAGCGGTACAATAGCCCTACTTACTAGAAAACGCATATTTTATCTATGTTTAGCAAAACAGATCGCCGCGGCTTCACGCTCATCGAGCTTCTCGTCGTGATCGCGATCATCGGTATCCTCTCGTCGGTCGTCCTCGCGTCCTTGAACTCGGCGCGAAAGAAGGGTCGCGACGCCCGTCGTATCGCGGATATCAAGCAGCTCCAGCTCGCGCTTGAGCTTTACTATGATGCCAACGGCGCCTATCCGGCGGTCATTTCGACGACGACGCTCGTCAGCCCCGGCTACATCGCGGCGCTTCCGGGCGATCCGTCCAACGCACAGGCATACGATTACGTACCGTACGGCGTCACCGGCTCGACGGCAACGTGCTCCTCGTATCACCTCGGCGCAGACCTCGAGACGGCGGGCAACTCGGCCTTCAGCTCCGATGCTGACGTGACCTCGATCCCGACCGGCTATGCGATCTGCACCGCAGCTGGAGTGACGGCAGGCGCTGACTTCAGCGGTTCTGACGGCGCCAAGTGTCAGGCAGCGGACGTCGGTGTCGGCTGCTACGACGTGAAGTCATAAGCAACCATCGCTTCAGACATGAAAAACGCCCCTTTCCGGGGCGTTTTTCATGCCATACTTTGCGCGATGGCTCTCGCGATCATCCTTGGACTCTTCGGTCTTATCATCGGAAGCTTTCTCAACGTCGCTATCATCCGGCGCGGCACGAGGACGCTCTCGGGCAGAAGCGGCTGCCTCTCCTGCGGGGCGCAGCTCGCGTGGTATGACCTCGTGCCCATCCTCTCGTTTTTCTCCCTGCGCGGCCGGTGCCGATATTGCGAAAGCAGGATCTCGATCCAATATCCGCTCGTCGAAATAGCAACGGCGGTCCTCTTCGCGCTCATCGCGCCCGCCTCGTATCTGCATGCGGGCAATGTGCTCACCGGCGTCATCGTGGCGACGCTCTCGTGCGCGCTCGTCGCGCTTTTCATCGCGATCGCTGTCTACGACATCCGCCACACGATCATTCCGGATGAATGGGTGTACGTATCAGCGCTCGCGGCGCTCATCGCAGCGTTCTTTATGCGAACTCCCGACGGCTCGTACCTTTTTCTTTTTCTCGCCGGCCCGATCGCGAGCCAGCCGCTCTTTATCCTCTGGCTCATCTCGCGCGGCACATGGATGGGGTTGGGCGACGCAAAGCTCGGTCTCGCGATCGGCTGGCTCTTGGGCCCCGTCTATGGCGTTACCGCGGTTTTCTTCGCGTTCGTGATCGGCGCCGTTATCGCGCTCGGTATTCTTATTCCTCTTCCGGCGATACGCCGCTTGCTCAAGAAAGCGGGGATAGTGCGCGCCGCTTCTCCCTCGTCATATACAATGAAAAGCGAAGTCCCATTCGGGCCGTTTTTGATCGCTTCATGCTGTTTGTTATGGATCGCCGCGCTCTACTACATCCCGCTCCCGATACCGCTCTGACGCGCGGCCTTCCCGCGCAGGCGGGGTTTACGTTGATCGAGCTCATCACCGTGATGGCGATCATGGTCTTGATCTCCGGCCTTATTCTCTCCAATAATTCGCTCTTCAGCGGCAAGGTGGAGCTGCAAAATCTCGCATACGATATCGGCCTCTCGATCCGTCAGGCGCAGGTCTACGGCATTTCCGTCGAGCGCTTCGCGACGGGCGTGTTCGCCGGCGCATACGGCGTGCATTTCGATACTTCGAATCGGAATACGTATGTTCTTTTCGCCGACGTGCTCCCGCCGATCAATGGCGTGTATGATTGTCCGACGCCCGGCTCCAATTGCGAGCTCGTGCTCGACAATACGATCCGAAGCGGCTACACGATCGCGCAGCTGTGCGCGACACCCGCAGGCGGCAGCGAGAGCTGTGTATCGGCGCCGACCTCGGGCTCGCTCGACATTACCTTCCAGCGTCCCGAGCCTGATGCGTTCATCCGCGCCTCATGGCTCCCTGGCATCAACGAGACCGGCCGCATTATTTTGCAATCCGCGCGCGGCGACACGCGTTCCGTCGTCGTCGAGGTAAATGGCCAGATAGCCGTTCAATAATATGCCTATCACACCGCGCCGATCAGAAAGAGGATTCACGCTCGTCGAGATGATCGTTGCGGTCGCGCTCTTCTCGATCGTCATGTTGGTCGCGATCTCCGCGCTCCTCTCGCTCGTCGACGCAAACCGTAAAGCACAGGCGCTGCAATCGGTCATTAACAACCTGAACATCGCCGTCGACGGCATGGTGCGCTCCATCCGCGAAGGTGGCACCTATCGCTGCGGGAGCGTGAACCCCGCCGACCCCGATTGTCCGTCCGGCGGTAATATCTTTTATTTTCAGCCGTACTGTCCTTCCGGCTCGTGCGCCGACTGGATCTATGACTTTCACGACGGCCGCATCTGGAAATCCGAGAGCGGCTCGACGGCGGGCGAGCTCCCGCTCACCGCGCCGGAAGTGACGATCGATTCGGCAACGTTCTACGTGATCGGCGCGAAGCGCGGCGGGGGCGACATCACGCAGCCAAAAGTCGTGATCGTCATCAAAGGCAGCGCCGGCGCCGCCAAAGCGACCGTACGCACGACCTTCCACGTGCAATCGACCGCCGTGCAGCGCGTACTTGATATATGAACAAGGGGTTCACGCTCATCGAAACATTGGTCGCGATCTCCCTCCTTGCGGTCGCGATCGTCGCGCCCATGTCGCTCGTCGCGCAATCGCTCTCCTCCGCGTATTACGCGCGCGATCAGGTGACCGCCTTCAATCTCGCGCAAGAGGGGATCGAAGCGGTGCGCGCCGTCCGCGACGGCAACATTCTTGCCAACGCGCTCAACAACGCGGGCGTGGGACTCCTCGCGGGCATCCCCATCGGGCAGGACTTCACGATCGATGCGCGCGAGACCCTGGCTTCCGATGCGATCCAGACCTGTGCGACCAATCCCTGCCCGCCCTTGCAGACCGACGGGACCCTCTATGGCTACGCCGACGGCGACCGCAGCAACCAGTCGCGCGATCCGAATTGGACGAACACGAATTTCACGCGCACGCTCACCGCGACCTACGCAGGACCCGCAGGCGTGAACGGCGGGCACGATGAGATCCGCGTCGCGGTCACCGTCACTTGGATCACGCGCGGCAGCCAGCGGCGGTCGTTCACTATTTACGAAAACATGTATCGGTGGGTAAACGACGGCGCCGCTGCGGATTAATTATGGATATATCGAAATTCATCGCACTCATACGAAAGGATAAGCGCGGATTCACGCTGCTGCTTGCGGCGCTCGTTGCTTCGATCGTGCTCATGCTTGGCTCCTCGATCTTCGCGATCGCGCAGAAGCAGGTCACACTCTCATCGATCGGCCGCGATTCGCAATTCGCTTTTTACGCCGCCGATACCGGCGCGGAGTGCGCGCTCTACTACGACATCCGCTTCCATGCGTTTGCGACCTCGACGCAATCCGCGGGCGCCAGCACGATCGTCTGCGACGGCTCGACCGTCACGACAAGCGTCACTGCCGCGGCGAATGCGGCGACTTCGACCTTCCAGCTGGATCTCTTCACGGCCAACCAAATCGCGCCGATCGTCGGGGTGCCGAACTGCGTGCAGGTCACCGTCGCCAAAAATCCCTCGAGCCCATACACGGTGATCCACGCCGACGGCTACTCGACCTCCTGCGGTGCGGTCGACACGAGCGTGCGCGCGCTGCAACGCTCAGTGGAATTGCACTACTAAAGAGTGGCAGCGCGAGCGCTCGCGCTGTAAGCTGCCCGTATGATTCCGAAGGATATTGAGGAGCGCTATACGTCTCTTAAGGACACGATCAATCACTACCGCCGCCTCTACCACGTCTACGACAGGGAAGAGATCCCCGAGGCGGCGCGCGACTCTCTTATGCGGGAGCTTGCCGCGATCGAAACGGAATACCCGTCGATCATCGCGCCGGATTCGCCGACGCAGCGCGTCGCGGGCACTGCGCTGCCGCAATTCTCCAAGGTGAAGCACAAGGTCGCGCAGTGGTCCTTCAACGACGCCTTCACGCCGGAAGAGATGCGCGAATTCGACGCGCGCATCAAGAAATTGCTGAAACCGAAATTCGGCGACGTACAGCCGAGCTATTCGACGGAGCTCAAGATCGACGGCCTTAAGATCGTCTTTGAATACGAGAAGGGCCTTTTGAAGACCGCCGCGACGCGCGGCGACGGCGAAGTCGGCGAGGACGTTACGCAGAATGTGCGTACGATCGAATCCGTCCCGCTCGCGCTCTCGCGCCCGATCGATGTCATCGTCGAAGGGGAAGTGTGGATGAGCGCCAAAAATCTCGAGAAGATCAACAAAGAGCGCGCGAAAAAAGGAGAACCTTTGTATGCAAACCCCCGCAACGTCGCGGCGGGCTCGATCCGCCAGCTCGACCCCAAGATCACGGCTTCGCGCAATCTCGATTGTTTCATCTACGACGTGGCGCGCACCTCGGAGAAATTCCCTAAGACGCAAGAAGAGGAGCTTGAATATCTGCGCGAGCTCGGCTTCAAGGTCAATCCGCATCACAAACGCGCGGAAACTATCGACGAGACCATCGACTACTGGGAAATGTGGAAGGAAAAAGGGCGTAAGCAGGAATATTGGATCGACGGCATCGTCGTGAAGGTGAACGAGCGTGAATATGAGGAAACGCTCGGTTACACCGGCAAGGCGCCGCGCTTTGCGATCGCTTTCAAATTTCCGGCTGAAGAAGCGACGACGATCCTTGAAGACATCGCATTTCAGGTGGGCCGCACGGGCGTCATCACGCCCGTCGCGCATCTGAGGCCGGTCTTGGTCGCCGGCTCGACTGTCTCGCGTGCGACCCTGCACAACGAAGATGAGATCAAGCGTCTCGACGTCCGCATCGGCGACACCGTCATCATTCAGAAAGCGGGGGACGTGATTCCCGACATCGTGAAAGTGGTCAAAGAATTGCGCCCCAAAAATGCAAAGCCCTTCAAATGGCCAACGAAGGTCGCCGCTTGCGGCGGCGATGGCAAGATCGAGCGCGTGCCCGGTCAGGCTGCGTGGCGCTGCGTCAATCGCGAATCACCCGAACGCGTGCGCCGCGTGTGGGAACATTTCGTCTCCCGCCATGCGCTCGACATCGACGGCGTCGGCGAGAAGGTGACGGCGGCACTGCTCGATGCTGGACTTGTCCAGAATTTTGATGATCTTTTCACGCTGCAAGAAGGGGATTTCCTCGAACTCGAAGGCTTCGCGGAAATTTCCGCAAAGAAGGCGGTCGATGCGATCAAAAAAGCATCAAAGAATGTCCCGCTCGCGCGGCTCCTCACCGCGCTCTCGATCGACCATGTCGGCGAAGAGACCGCGCGCGATCTCGCAGATCATTTCGGCTCGATGGCGAAACTCCGCAAAGCATCAAAAGATGATCTTCTCAAGATCGACGGCATTGGCGAGATCGTCGCAGAATCAGTCGCGAATTGGTTTGCCGACAAGAAGAATGTCGCGATGCTCGATCGATTGCTCGAACACATCTCAATTCAAAAGCCGCAAAAGCAAACGGGCGCGCTGCCGCTTTCAGGAACTACTTTCGTCTTCACAGGCGGGCTCGAGACAATGAGCAGGGAAGACGCGGGCGAGAAGGTCCGCGCCCTCGGCGCGAAGGTCGCCGGTTCCGTTTCCAAAAAAACGACCTACGTCGTCGCCGGCTCGGATGCGGGTTCGAAGCTCGACAAAGCGCGCGGGCTGGGCGTCAAAATATTGAGCGAATCAGCCTTTTTAAGGCTATTGACATAACTCGTATTTTGATATATAATTACCGCTAGGTGAGGACTCCGTCCTCCTGAATTCACGCAACACGCACAGAGGCTGGGAGGCCAACATGCGCAATCAAGACCACGAAGCAATGTCCCGCATGGTCATTCCATATGCCGTGCCGGAAGAATTACCGCCACAAGTTCAAGAGCAACTCGCGAAAGCGAGGCGGCGCGGCGTCTTCCGCATCGCCGTGCTCTATTACGGCGGAACGGTCGGCATGCACTACGACGCGGACG